>JABWBJ010000371.1 GCA_013360595.1 Gemmatimonadaceae bacterium
CTCGTCGACGTCGCCAGCCGCCGCGTAGCGCCGGGCCGGCTCCTTGGCGAGCGCCACGCCGAGGATCGCATCCAGGTCCGGACCGAGTCCGGTCGGCGGCGGGGGCTCGTTGAGGATCCGGCGCCGGACGTCGGCTGCCGACTCGCCGCGGGACCGCCAGGGATGCCGGTCCGTGAGCACCACGTACATGACCAGGCCGAGGCCATGAATGTCGCATGCCGTCGTCAGCGGCTCGCCCAGCAGCTGTTCCGGCGCCGCGAAGGCCGGCGTATACGTCCGCGCGCCCACCTCGGTCTCGTCGCCACCGCCGGAATCGTCCCCGCCGAGGAGCTTGGCGACGCCGAAGTCGAGCAGTTTGGCCGTGCCATCGGGCGCGACCAGGATGTTGCCCGGCTTGAGGTCCCGGTGCACCACCAGCCGCTGATGCGCGTAGCGCAGCGCGGAACAGACCTGTCGCAGGAGAGCGATGCGGCCCGCCAGCGGGAGCTGCCGATCGCGGACGTACTCATCGATGGGGACGCCTTCCACGAACTCCAGCGCGAACCAGGGCGCGCCGTCCGGCGTGAGACCCCCGTCCAGCAGTCCGGCGATGTTCGGGTGCTCCAGCTGTGCCAGGATGCGGCGCTCCCGCCGGAAACGCTGCATCACCGCGCTGGTGCGAGCTCCGGCGCCCACGAGCTTGATGGCCACGCGCTTGCGATAGTCGTCGTCCGCCCGGAAGGCCTCGAACACGATCCCCATGCCCCCGCGGCCGATCTCCCGGACCACCTCGTACGCCCCGATGCGCGAACCTGGGCGCGGCTCGTCAGGCAGGGCCAGGCCGTCCGCGCCGCGCAACGCTTCGAGGGCGGACCCGCTGAACCGGCCGCCTTCCCGGCGGTACGCCTCCAGCAGCGCTCGAACCTGGTCGCGCACCGGTTCGGCCTCGTCGCGCAGAATCACGTCACGCTCCGGCGGGGCCAGCGGCTCCACCCGGTTGAAAAGGTCGGAGACGCGCGCCCAGTCCACCGCGCCGGTCATCGGTCGCCGATCTGCTGCTGGAGCCAGGCGCGCGCCACCATCCAGTCGCGTTTCACCGTGGCCGGCGAGACGCCCAGCGCGACCGCTGTTTCCTCGATCCCGAGGCCGGCGAAGTAGCGCAGCTCGATGACCTGGGCCTGCCGGACATCCAGCCGCGCGAGCCGGCCAAGGGCCTCGTCCACCGCCACCACGTCGGTGGCGTCGGGGCCCGTGGCCGCCTCGGCGACGAACTCCGCGTCCACGGCAGTGCGCTTGGCCGCGTTCCGTGCGCGAGCGTGATCGACGAGGATCTGTCGCATCGCCCGGGCGGCAACCCGGAAGAAGTGGCCCCGGTCGGCGAACGGCGCGGCCGCGGCACCGGCCAGCTTGAGGTACGCCTCGTGCACGAGGGCCGTCGGCTGCAACGTATGGTCCGGCCGCTCCCCGCGGAGCCGGGCGGCCGCCAGGTCACGGAGTTGCTGGTAGACGTGGGGGAGGAGCGCGTTGAACGCCTCCGGGTCGTCCCCGACGCGGTGCAGCAGCTCGGTGATCGTGTGCGAGGTTCGGTCGGCCATGAGGATTGATCCACATGATACGACCGCGTTCCGGAAGGCGAAATGACCCTCGTCCGTCGCCGCATGATGCCGATCAAGCGGCGCCGGCGAGGAATCCGGCTCAGGCGCCGGCGTCGGGATATCGGACGACTTCGTACGTGGCGCGGTCGATGACGGCCCGAGTCAGCTGGACCGGCGTCACGGCCCCTCCGGTTGTGGCGCTTCGCCGCGGCTCAGTTCGCGTCGGACTCCGCCCGGGCTTCGGTGGCCCGATCGAGAATGGCGCGCATGGCCGCGACCAGCGGCGGAGCGTTCGTGTGTTCGCGACCGTATCCGAGATTGAACCGGTAGTCGAAGCCCGGCGGGTTCTTCCCCTGCGTGTGCTGCAGAATCGTCTCCAGCTTGTCGAGGGCCTTGGCCAGCTTCGCCTCCGGCGTCACCGCGGCCTCGTATTCGTCCCACAGCGCGATGATCTCCTCGCGAGGGCCGGGCGGGAGTGGGGCGATGAGCGTGAGGAGATCCCGGCGTTCCGCGGCCGACTTCCCGTCCGTGGCGCCGACGGCGAGCCGGCGAGCCTGCTCCGGAGCGGGAATGTCTCCGCCGACGGCTTCGCCAAGGTCGTGGACCAGGCAGATGCGGACCACCCTGGCCGCGTCGACGCCGGGGACGTGCGGCGCGAGCAGGGCGGCCATCAGCGCCAGTCGCCACGTGTGCTCCGCCACGCTCTCCCGCGTCCCGTCGCTGGTGTGCGTGTGCGCGCTCCGCGTGACGACCTTGAGCCGTTCGGCGGCCCGGAGGAAGTCGAGGAGCCCGCGGATCTCCGATTCATTCATTCGTGGCAATCTACTCCGACCCGTCGGCGACTCGCTCTCGCGCCGCGAACGCTGCTTCGCTAAGCTCGACAGGTCATCTCCAGCCTCAACCAGGGATCCCTGATGCGCACCACCACGATCCTTCTTCTCACTGCCGCCTTGCTCCCTGCCGTGGCCCAGGCCCAGGGGCGCGGCCGCGCAGGTGACGCGGGCCAGGTTCGACAGGTCGCGCCGGCCCCGGAACGCGCCATCCGGCGCGACATCCCGATCACCAACGCGATCCGGCGCGCCCTCGCCGCCGGGACGCGCGATTCCACGGGACGCCCGGGGCGCAACTACTGGCAGCTCAGGACCGACTACACGATCGAGGCGCGGATCGACCCGGCGACGCAGACCATCACCGGGTCCGAGACGGTCGTCGTGCACAACACGAGCCCCGAGCCGTTGACCGAAATCCGGCTCCGGCTCGACCACAACATCTACCGGCCGACGGTCCCCCGTGGGCTTTCCACGCCCGCGGAAACGACCGAAGGGATGGTGATCACGAAGCTCGCCGTGAACGGAGAGGCGGTGGACCTCGCCGCCCCGCCGCCAGCCCAGGGACGTGGCGCGGGCGGCGGCCAGCCGCCGGCC
>JABWBJ010000372.1 GCA_013360595.1 Gemmatimonadaceae bacterium
GCACCCGCACGGTCACGGTGAAGGGATCGCCGACGCGCACGGTGTCAGGGCGCACCGTGATCCCGCTCTGAACCCGCCCGCTCAGCGCGACCGCCTGCAGCAGGACCGCCGCCGCCAGCGCGATCACCAGCGCCTCCGGACCCGGCGGCCCCGCGCCCGGAAGAAACGGAGGAGCGCCTCGAGATAGCCGTCGCGCGTGTTCACCGGCACTTCGTCGATCGCCAGACGGCGCAGCAGCTGGCGCCGTGCGGCCCGCTCAGCATCAGACGCCCGCGCGAACTCCTCGCGCACGCGGCGATCCGACGTGTCGACGCTGACCACCGCCCCGGTTTCGGGATCCACGAACCGGGCAATCCCGATGTCCGGCAGCTGCCACTCCGCGGGATCCTCCAGCGGCGCGACCACCACGTCGTGCCGCTGCGCCAGGAACTTCAGCGGCCGCTCGAGCCCGGGATCGGCCAGATCGGAGATCAGAAAGACGATCGAGCGGTGCGCCAGCATCCGGTTGAGATACTCCAGCGCGGCCCCGATGTCGGTCCCGCGGCCCTCCGGTTTGTGCACGAGCACGTCCCGGATGATGCGGAGCGCGTGGCGCCGCCCCTTCCCCGGCGGCACGACGTGTTCCACGCGGTCGGTGAAGATCAGCACGCCCACCCGATCATTGTTGCGCACCGCGCTCATCGTCAGGACCGCCGCCAGTTCCGTCGACAGCTCCGCCTTGAAGCGACTCACGGTCCCGAACTGCGAGGACCCCGACAGGTCCACCGCCAGCATCACCGTCAGCTCCCGCTCCTCGATGTACCGCTTGACGAACGGCCGGTGCATGCGCGCGGTCACGTTCCAGTCGATGGCCCGCACCTCGTCACCCGGGAGGTACTCCCGGACCTCGGCGAACTCCATGCCGTGGCCCTTGAAGATCGATCGGTACTCCCCCGCGAACAGCGAATTGACCAGCCGCCGGGTGCGCAGCTCGATGAGCCGCACCTGGCGCAGGACGTCGGGCGTGACGGCGCTCTTCTGGAGCAAGAGTGATCAGTGGCTGGTGATCAACAGGTCGTGATGACGGCTTCGTGATTCGTCGCTCGAGACCCGTGACTCGGCCCAGGTTCGACGCGCTTTTCGCTCATCGCTCACGCTATGGTGCCTCCACGGTCGCCAGGATCTTCTTCACGATGTCGTCGCTGGTGACCTCCTCGGCCTCCGCTTCGTAGGTCGTGAGCACCCGGTGGCGGAGCACGTCGGGGGCGATCGCCTTGACGTCGTCCGGCGTGACGTACCCCCGGCCCCGCAGGAACGCGTGCGCGCGCGACGCCTGCGCCAGCGCGATGGTCGCGCGCGGGCTGGCGCCGAACTCCACCAGCGGCACCAGATCCCTGAGCCCGGCCTCAGCCGGCGCCCGAGTGGCGAGGACGATGTCCACGATGTAGTCGACAATGCGTTCGTCCATGTAGAGCTCGGCGATGAAGCGCCGGGCCTCCAGGATCGCCGCGGGGGTCGCCACCGCCTCCACGTCGATCGCGCCACCCCCGGCCATCCGGCGCATGATCTCCTTCTCCTCTTCGCGCGAGGGATAGCCGACCCGGAGCTTGAGCATGAAGCGGTCGATCTGCGCCTCGGGGAGCGGATACGTGCCCTCCTGCTCGATCGGGTTCTGGGTCGCCAGCACGAGGAAGGGCTCGTCGAGCAGAAACGTCTCGCCGCCGATGGTGACCTGCTTCTCCTGCATGGCCTCGAGGAGCGCCGCCTGGACCTTGGCCGGCGCCCGGTTGATCTCGTCCGCCAGGACGATGTTCGCGAAGATCGGCCCCTTCTTCACGCTGAAGGTGCCTCGCGACTGGTCGAACACCTGCGTCCCCAGCACGTCGGCCGGGAGCAGGTCCGGCGTGAACTGGATCCGATGGAACGTCGTGTGAATCGTCTCGGCCAGCGTGCGCACGGTGAGGGTCTTGGCCAGGCCGGGCACGCCTTCCAGCAGGACGTGGCCGCCGGTCAGCAGGCTGATGAGGAGCCGCTCGACCATGTACTCCTGGCCGACGACGCGGCGGGCGACCTGCTGAAGGACGCCCTGGACGAGGGCGGTGTCCACGGCGGTCGGCTGCCTGGCGGTTCGGGATCGGTCAGTCACGGAACAGGGATGGGGTGAACGACGACGGGAGGGAACGCACAGCGCCACCGCACGCCGGAAGGCGGGTTCATCGGTCGCTCGACGCTCGGCGCTCGACGCGCGACGCTACCCTAATCCTATCCAGTGCACGCCGTTCCACAGCAGTGAGCGGGCGGCTCCGGCCCACGGGCAGGTCGCCAAGTGACACCGGGCCGTATGCCGTTCGTACCAGACGCTCCACGTGAAGCCCCAGCTCCCGGCACAGCCGTCGGACCTCGCGCTTCCGCCCCTCGGTCAGGACCACCTCGAACGCCCAGCGGCCACCGGCCGTGGGCCGAACCGAAACCCGGCGAGGCTTGACCAGACCGTCCTGCAGCATGACGCCCTGGCGGGCGCGTTCGGCGGCGGACCGGGCATCGCCCGTGACCGTGGCGACGTAGACACGCTCGATCCCGGTGCTGGGGTGCGTGAGCCGGTGTGCCGCTTCGCCATCCGTGGTCAGGAGGAGCAATCCCTCGGTCTCGAGGTCGAGGCGGCCCACGTACACGAGCGCGGGAACATCGTCGACCAGGTCGAACACGGTCCGCCGGCCCTGAGGGTCGAATCGCGTGGTCATGACGCCAGCCGGCTTGTGAAGCGCCAGCCAGGTGACCGGTGGCGCTTCCAGATCGACCCGGCGGCCATCCACCTCCACCACATCGGCGCCGGGATCGACCCCCTGACCGATGTGCGCGATCGTCCCGTTCACGCGGACGCGGCCCTCGCCGATCAGCGCCTCGGCGCGGCGCCTCGATCTCAGCTACTTCGATCAGCCGCCGCTCTCGCTGTGGCTGCCGCGCCAGCTCGGCATGATTGCCGGTGGTTGATTCATGACT
>JABWBJ010000020.1 GCA_013360595.1 Gemmatimonadaceae bacterium
AGCCGCTCCAGCCGGTCCACGGCACTCCACGCCGCCGGCCAGGCCTTCCGCGCCGCATTCACCGTGAAGAGCGCGAAGAGCGGCACCGTGCTGTCCGGGAACTGCGCGGCCAGGCCCTCGTGGGCCCGCAGGAGCGCCGCCGTGTCCTTGCGGGCAATCGCCACGTTCGCGTGCGCCAACCCGCCGCGATACGCATTGACCCTGGTGATCGCCTCGGCCTGCTCCTGCGCCCGGTCGATGGACCCTCCCATCATGCCCGGCGCGGCGAGGTAGTACCGCACCAGTCCCTCGCGGGCCGGAATGTAGGCCGGATCGAGCTCGACCGCCTTCTCGAACTCGCCCTTCGTGCGCCGCGCCAGACCGGGCTGCCGGAGCGGGTTCGCGCGCTGCGCCTGCTCGCCGGTCGCCCGCCCGAACCAGAAGTGGTAGATGGCGACCCCGGGGTCCGCCTTCACGGCCTTCTCGAACTCGGCGCCGGCGGGACCGAACTTCCGCTCCGCGAGATGGCGGCACCCTCGCAGGAAGGATGCCCGTGCGCCCGACTCCCGGGCCGCGCGCGCGTCGAGCGCCTCAAGCGAGGGCGGCCGCGGATCGTCGTAGGTGCGGTTGCACAGTCGTTCGAGTTCCGGCACGGGCTCCGACTGGCCACGGGCCATCGCCGGGAGCACGAGCGCCAGCGTGGCCAGGGTGGCCAGGGGAAAGCGCACGATGCTGGATCGGGAGTGCATGGGTTGGGCGCGCCGGTGAAACGCGATCGGGCCCTTACGTCCCGACCGACCGTTCAGGACATTCTCGTTCCCCGAAATACTCCGCAAGTTCCACCGTGGAACGCCATGAGCCGACGTAACCTCGCCGCCGTCCTGCTGACCCTCGTTTCGATCGGCCTGCTGATTCCCGGGCTCACGCAGCCGGTCCTCACGATCACCGCCTCGATCGACCTGTTGGGCGCGCAGCGCGAGATCTTCCGTCAGACGCAGAGCGTACTCCAGGCCGTGCGGACGCTGCACGATTCGGGGAACGACTTCGTCGCTGGACTCATCCTCTTCTTCAGCGTGACGGTGCCGTTCCTCAAGGCGGTCGCCCTGGGCGTGATCCTCGCGCTCCGGAGCGCCATGGCGAAGTACCGGCTCTACCTGTTCGTGCGGTCGCTCAGCAAGTGGGCGATGGCGGACGTGTTCGCCGTCGGCGTGTTCATCGCCATGCTGGCCGCGCGCGGCACCGAGAACCTGGATGGGATCCCGGGGCCGGGCTTCTACTTCTTCGCCGCGTACTGCCTCGTGTCCAATCTCGCATTCCAGCTGCTCAACGTGCCGCCGGGTGCCGCTTCGGGGCCTGGCTCCGAGAAGCCCTGAAGGACAGAGGTCACAGAGGAGAACCGGCGTTGCCTGCGCTCCCTGTGACCTCTCTGTTCCAGTCCTGGCCGGAACCTCGTTTCAGCGCGGAACCGAGTCGGCCGGGGGCGGAGGCGCCGGCGACACCACGACGATGTTGACCGTATCGGTCACGTATGGCTTGAGCGGGACGTGGGCGGGGTCCGCCAGGACGGCGATGATCCGGTGAGGTCCCGGGGAGACGCCCTGCCAGAGGTACTCGGTCTGCGCCTGGCCAAGGTGGACGATGTTCGCCTGGCCGGCGGGGATGGGCGAGTCGAGCGCCGGGAAGTCGGTGTCGAGGTACAGGTGGTGGTGGGCCGTCCCGGCCCGCTGCTCGGCGACCGGAGCGAGTTCGATTCCCGACACGCTCAGCGTGATGAGGACCTCGGCGGCCCGCACTGTGTCGCCCTCGGCCGGGCCGGTGATCGTCACGGTCACCGCGGGCGCGGCGGGCTTACAGGCCGCCAGCAGGACGGCCACCACGCCTACCGCGAAGTGCTTTTTGTTCATGCCCCTCTCCTTGCGATGGAACCTGATTCACCCGAACGGCCGCAGCAGGCCCGGACGTCCAGCGGGCCGGGCTCGTGAAGATGTCAGCCGCGGCCGTGTACGCGCTACCCGGGGCCACCACCGGGCAAGCGTCGCCAGGCTACCGGGTGCCTCCCCGCTTCGGGGCGAGGATGGTGCCGCGACATCCGGCGGAGCCGCAGTGGCACGGATACCTCCGCTTGGCGGCCGGCGTATGTCGTTCGGGGAGGGTGAAGGCGTAGTCGTACGCCAGCTCCTCGCCCGCCTGGACATCGCGGATCGTCTCGATCCAGATGCGGCCATCCTCCACGATCGCGTCGCAGTTCGGGTCGCAGGAGTGATTGATGAAGCGGGCATCGTTCCCGTCGACCGCGGCATCGATCACGATGTCGTCGTCGATGGCGAAGAGCTCGGTGTGATGCGGCTCGCCGGGGCGGTCGGGGTACCGCTCGTCGGCCTCCCGGGGCGTGATGCGGGCGCCGGCGTACTCGATCAGGCGCGTGCCGGCCGGGATCGGGCGAGTCGCGAAGGCGCCGAGTCCATGCATCGGCGACGCGCGGACCTCGAACGGCCGGTCCGGATCCGTACGATCCCCGGCAGCCATCACCGCCTGCGCCTCACAGGCAGAGAGGGCGACCTGGACCGTCTCGCGCGCCGGGTGTCGCAACGACGGTCGCAACCACATGGCAACCTGAGCAGTGCGCACGTCCGGGGATGACCACAGGCGCCCGGCACAGAGGTGGAACGGATACCGTCGGGAGCTGCACAGCCAGGAAGACCACGCGCCGCCAGCGACCGGAAGTCAACCCTTGGAGGTTCACAAGGCGAACTCCCAGCGTCGGGAGACTCATCGGCGTATCCGGAGCACCCACGCTCCGCCGTCGTTCCATTGCGCTAGCCACACTCCATCGGCGGACGCACGGACAGCACCGACAGTGCGATCCGGCCAAGTCCTGCACAGGAACCGGTTCAGCTGGCCCGTCAATGAGAGGGAAGACAGGCACGTCTGCCGAGAACCAGGATACTCGTTCTCCACGACCAGCAAGTCCCCCCTTCCAGGCGGACCTGGTGAGGCCATCCTGACCAGCGGTAGCTTCTCCGGTAGCTCCATTTCCCGGAGCAGCTCATCGATCAGCGTGCGGAACTCCCGGCGCAGCTCCGGTTCGTATCGCATAGCTTCCATCTCGGCTTCGTACCACCTTACGATGGAGTCCCTCACGACTGCCTGGTGACTGGGGGCGAAGAGCGGCGCAGGGCGCGCGTTCGTAACCCGGACGCCGCGAAGAGGCGAAGACCCGAGGATCCAGAGCGAGTCGGTTGATCGGCCGACTGCAATCATCCGTCCGCCCTGCCGGACGAGCAACGGCGCCGACACGTACGGTCGGCGCAGAGATGTCCTCAGGGCCCCCTTGGACCGCAGACGGCGTTCGGCACCCTGAAACGTCGCAACTGTGTCCACATCAAGGGTGGCACGATGGAAGAGGAGCACGTCCAATGAGTCCACCCTCGTTCCCGCTCGGGGGGATCCCTGTCGCTCAACAGCGATCCAGAGAGAGTCCCCCTGACACCATGCACTCCGTGTACCCGCCCGCGAGAGTATGCCCGCAGGAAGCTGCCTGGTCTCGGGAACGCCCCGCCCGTCAGGAGCCAACCACGTCACCCGCTGCAGCTGATCGTCAACCCAGCCACCGGCGACTTCGCAGCCGAACACCTGGCTGACCACGCGGTACTCTCCAGGGCCGGCGCCGGCGCGGCCTACCGGCGTACCCACACCCGAGTGGAGATCGATCACCGCAATCCCCTGGCGGGGGCCGCTCAGCCACAGGTATCGGCCCGCTGCGATCGCGAGCTGGTCGACCTCGGTAATCCCGAACTCCGTCACTGACACGGAATCGACGATTGATCTCGCAGGCCGGAGCGCCTGCTGCGCCTGCCGGCCGGGCGCGATCCCAAACTGGGCGACCACGGTCACCCCGGCGATCGTTGCGAGGAACCGCATTCGACTCACTCAATTCGTTGGCGGTGAAGGGCAAGACCGTCCGAGCGGGTCTGCACAATCGAACACACAGCATCGTTGCAGCGAAAGGCTGCGACGGTCAGCAGCGGTTGGCGCAGCGCCATCCATCGCGTACACCCTGCATTGCGGGGACACCTCCGAGCTGCATTCTTGCCCCGGCGATCGTGGCAACCATCAGACCGTTGTCCGCGTCCTCAATGAAGGCCAGCTTCGTCCCGCCGAGCTCCTTTCCATTGGACCGTTCGGGAGAACCGTCGGAATCGAAGTCGAGGGCCATCGTCTCCCCTCTGGGCGGCACGCTCGAGGGGCGACAGGGACGGCGCTGACCTCACCGGGGTTCCACGCATCCTGGCCTCCCGTTAGAATAGAGGCGTGAAGCCCATGGTCCGTGGTTTCCGGTTCCGCCTTGCGCTCGCCGTGATGATGGCGGCGGGTTTTGCCGTCTCGACCGCCGAGGCGCTGATTCCGGAATACCATGACGGGGACGCCGCGGCGGTTGCTGCGGGGGGCGCAGGTCAGATGAACGGCCCAGCCGAATCCAACCCGGCACCGCGCCATCAGCCAGGCCAAACGCACGTCTGTCACTGCGTCCACCCGCCGGCGGTCGGGATGATCGAGTCCGGACTGACAAGCCTCGTACCCGGCCACAGACTTCTCCTGCCACCGGCGGCGGACTCTGCTCCGCCGTGTCGGGTAGTCCCGCCCCAGCTTCGCCCTCCGATCGCCTGATCCCGCAGTGAGATCCGCGCGGCCGCGCGCCGCGCTTTCCACTCGACAGGAGATCAGGCATGTCTGGACACGCACTTCGGTGCGTGCCGCTCCTCGCGCTGCTGTTTTCAACAACGGCCGATGGGCAGCAACGCTCCATTACCCTTCGCGAGGCGGTAACCCGGGCTCTCGCGTCGCACCCCGACGCCAGGGCCGCCGACGCGGACGTCGCGATTGCGCGCGGCGAGCTCACGTCGGCTCGCGTACGCGCCCCCAATCCAGGCTTCGCGGCGGAGTTTGGACCAGCGACGAACCGCGACACGAGCTTGAGGAGCGTGCGATTCGGGCTATCGCAGACGGTCGAACTGGGGGGTAAGCGCCGGTATCGCAGCAGTGGGGCAGGGTTTCGCCTCGAGGCAGCGGAATCACGGCGCACGCGCCTTCGGGCAGTAATCGCATGGCGTGCCCAGCGCGCCTTCTTCCTCGCTCTGGTTGCTCGCGATCGGCTGGCGACCGCGGCGGAGGCAGATACCGTTGGCCTGGCGCTGCTGACGGCTGCACAGGATCGACTGCAACTGGGCTCCGGAACACAACTCGAGGTGAACGTCGCGGCGGCCGCGCACGCGCGTGATCGCCGGACCCGCCTCGATGCCGAACGGCAGCTGGCGACGGCGCAGTTCGAACTACGTGCCGCCATCGGCGCAGCCATCAGCGACTCGCTCATTGCGGAAGGCGACCTGCCGAAGTTTGCCCTGGCGTCCGCGTCCGTCGAGTCCGTCCTGGCCGAATCGCTGCGACGACGTCCTGACTTCGCCGCCGTTCGTGCCGAGCGAAACGCCGCCGAGGCGGGCCAGCGTCTGGCCCGCTCTCTGACCTGGCCCGATCCCGAAATCGGCGTGTCGAGCGGGCGCGCCGAGGACTTCAATGTGACGGTCTTCAGCATCTCGCTCCCATTCCCGGTGTGGAATCGCAACCAGGGAGCGACGGCTGCGGCTTCTGCCTCACTCGATCGCGCCCGGGTGGCGGAGGACTCGGCGCGCCGCGCCGTCGAGCTGGAGGTTCGCGACGCGCACCAGGCGCTGGCCCGGGCGATTGCCAGCCGTGACGCGTTCGAGGTCCAGGTCATCGACCGGCTCACGGAGAACCTCTCGCTCGCTCGCGAGTCCTTCCAGGCCGGCAAGATCAGCCTGTTCACCTACAACATCATTCGTCGCGATCTCGTCGAATCCCGGCTGGCATATCTGGATGCGATGGCCGAGACCGTCGAGCGGCGTTATGCACTGGCGCTCGCCACCGGCGAGCCATGGGAGTGACCGATGCGTCCATTCGTGCGTCGTGTGATTCAGGCCGTTCTCCTGCCGCGCATCGCGTTTCTCAGCGCGATGCTCGGACTCGGCGTCTCGTGCGGCGGTGAAGCGCCACCCGCCTCGCCCGGCGACAGTGCGACTGGCGCCGGGAGCGAGACGGTGACACTCACGCCGGCACAGGCCGCAAACGCGGGCATCGCGTTCGCCACTGCCGAATCGCGCGCGGAGGCCGGCGTGCTGGAGGCGACGGCGCAGATTGAGCCCGCCGCCGATCGCGTTGCCAAGATCGGCTCGCGCGTTCCGGGTCGCGTCGTCGACGTGAGAGTGTCGGTTGGTGATCGAGTCAGCACGGGTCAGACCGTGGTGGTGCTCGATTCCCCCGAGGTCGGGCAAGCGAAGGCCGACTACCTGTCCGCTCTCGCGACCGCCACCCTGGCGCGCGAAACGGCGCACCGCGAACGGCAGCTCTTCGAGCGCCGCGTGAGCGCGGAGCGGGAGTGGCGCGAAGCGGAGGCGGAAGCCACGCGCGCTGAGGCGGCGGTGCAAGCCGCGGAGAACCGTCTGCATGCGCTTGGGCTGGAGGATGCGGAGCTCGCTGCGCTGCGTACGGAGCGCCACTACACGGCCACGATGCTGTTGAAGACGCCGCTGAGCGGCGTCGTGGCGGAGCGCAACGCGGCTTCAGGACAGATGGTGGAGCCGATGCACGCGCTGCTCACTGTGATGGACCTGCGGCAGGTGTGGACGGTGGTCGACGTCTACGAGCAGAACATCCGGCAAGTGCAAGTCGGCCAGGACGTGCAGGTGGCGACGGCCGCATACCCGGGGGAGACCTTCGCGGGCAAGGTCGCGAGCATCGGTGCCGTGATCGAGCCGGCAAGCCGGTCGGTCAAGATGCGCGTCGTGCTGCCCAACCCGGGGGAGCGCCTGAAGCCCGGCATGTTTGCGACCGTGTATGTGAAAGGCGCCTTGGCCACCACAACCCCGGGACTCTTCGTGCCGTCCGCGGCCGTCCAGCGCGATGGCCAGCGGATGATCGCCTTCGTGCCGGTGCGTGAGCGCGTCTTCGGTGTGCGTGTGTTGCGGATTGGCGAGCAGGCGGGCGAGTGGGTCGAAGTGCTCGAGGGATTGAGACCCGGCGACAGCGTGGTGACCACCGGTGCTTTTCTGCTCAAGTCCGAACTCCGCAAGAGCGAACTCGGCGAGGGAGATGACGGCGAGAAGGGGCGCAAGCCATGACCGAGCGGTTGCTGGAATGGGCGCTCCGGAACCGGTTCATCGTCCTGGGGCTCTCGGTGATGCTCGTCATCGGCGGAGGCATTGCACTCCGTGGGCTTCCGATCGACGCGGTTCCCGACGTTACGAACGTTCAGGTGCAGGTACTCACCACGGCACCTGCCCTGGGACCGGAGGAGGTCGAGAAGTTCATCACGACGCCGGTGGAACTCGCCATGAGCGGGTTGCCGCGGCTGACGGAAGTGCGCTCGGTCTCGAAGTTCGGCCTCTCGGCTGTCACGGTGGTGTTCGAGGACGGCACCGACATCTATTTCGCACGACAGCTCGTGAACGAGCGCGTGCAGACGGCGCGCGAGGCCATCCCCCCGGGATACGGCGATCCGGAACTTGGGCCTGTCTCGACCGGACTCGGCGAGATCTACCAGTTCGAGGTCCGCGGCGAGGGGAAGACACCCATGGAGCTGCGAACGATTCTCGAATGGGAGATCGCACCACGCCTCCGCGCCATCCCGGGCGTGGTGGAGATCAACAGCTTCGGCGGTGAGCTGAAGACGTACGAGGTGCAGGTCTTTCATGAGCGGCTGGCGCAATACAACGTCTCGCTCACGGACCTCTTTGACGCGCTCGAACGCAACAACGCGAACGCCGGCGGCGCCTACATCGTCAGGGACGCGGAGCAGTACCTCATCCGGGGCGAGGGGCTGATCACGTCGCTCGACGACATCGGCGACATCGTGGTGACGACGGATCAGAGCGATGCGACGCCGGTGTACGTGCGCCAGCTCGCTGACGTGCGTCATGCGCCGATGGTCCGCCAGGGGGCGGTGACCCGCGATGGCCGCGGTGAGATCGTGTCCGGCATAACGATGATGCTGATGGGGGCCAACGCCCGCGAGGTCGTGAGCAACGTGAAGCGAGCCGTGGCCGACATGGCGCCAGCGCTCGCGAAGCTTGGCGTGACGATCGAGCCGTTCTACGACCGCACCGAGTTCGTGGCGCGCACGGTGCGCACCGTCGCAACCAACCTCATCGAGGGCGGACTGCTGGTCATCGTCGTCCTCTTCCTGATGCTGCGGAATCTGCGGGCGGGGCTGATCGTGGCCAGTATCATCCCCCTCTCGATGCTCGCGGCGTTCGTCGGGATGCGCTACTTCGGCGTGTCCGGCAACCTCATGTCGCTCGGGGCGATCGATTTCGGCCTCATCGTGGACGGCGCTGTGATCGTCATCGAGAATGCCGTCCGGCTCATCGCGGATCGCGCCCGTGAACTCAAGCGCGCGCTGACCGCCGACGAGCGGGTGCAGGTCGTGCTGCGCGCCAGCCGGGAGGTGCTTGGGGCCGTCGTGTTCGGCATGGCGATCATCGCGATCGTGTACCTGCCGATCCTGTCGCTGACCGGGATCGAGGGGAAGATGTTCCGTCCGATGGCGCTGACGGTGTTGTTCGCGCTCGCGGGATCGCTCGTCCTGTCGGTCACACTGATCCCGGTCCTGGCGTCGATGTTCCTTCCCCTGGCGATGAGCGAAGCGGAGAGCCCGATCGTCGCCCGTGTCCGGCGCAGGCATGAGCCGCTCCTCGCTCGCACCATGGCGCGGCCGGCCCGCACCGGTTTGCTCGGTCTGGGACTGGTTGCAGCGAGTCTGGCCGCGGTGCCCTTCCTCGGCGCCGAGTTCGTGCCGCGGCTGGACGAAGGAGCGATTGCCCTCCAGGCCTGGCGGCTCCCGAGCGTGTCGCTCGAGGAATCCATCCGGCAGACCAGCCAGCTGGAGCGAGTGCTGCGACAGTTCCCGGAAGTGGTCACCGTCGTGTCAAAGACCGGCCGCGCGGAAATCGCTACCGATCCCATGGGCGTTGAGATCTCCGACGTGCTCGTGATGCTGGCGCCGCACAAGCGATGGCGGACCGCGAAGACGCGTGACGGTTTGATCGCAGCGTTCGACTCGGCGCTCGCCGAGAACATGACCGGCACGACCTTCAGTTACTCGCAACCGATCGAACTGCGCGTCAGCGAGCTGATTTCCGGGGTGCGCTCGGACGTCGCACTGAAGATCTTCGGTGACAGCCTTCAGGTGCTGGCACGGAGCGCCGCGCGAGCGGTGGCGGTCCTGAGCGCGATCCCGGGGGCAGCCGACGTCAAGGCAGAACAGGTGGCGGGCCTGCCGCTGCTGCGTGTGACGCTGAATCGCCGGGCCATGGCGCGGTACGGCATCAATGCGTCCGAGGTACTCGATGTCGTGCGTGCCATGGGCGGACGGGAGGCCGGCGTCGTCCTCGAAGGGCAGCGACGGTTCGTCCTGCAGGTACGGTACGCGTCCGGTGTGCGCGAGGACCTGCAGGCGCTGCACGATCTCCGGGTGCGGGCGGCCGGCGGACAGCTCATTCCGGTCGGCCAGTTGGCATCGATTCGGGTGGATGAAGGTCCGGCCCAGGTCAGCCACGAGCGGGGCCGTCGGCGCATTACCGTCGAGATGAACGTGCGCGGCCGCGACCTGGCCGGGTTTGTCGCCGACGCGCAGCGTGCGCTCCAGGAGTCGGACGCGATACCGGCGGGCTACTTCACCGAATGGGGAGGGCAATTCGAGAATCTCCGGGAAGCGGCAACGCGGCTCTCGATCGTCGTGCCGGTTGCTCTCGGGTTGATCTTCGTGCTGCTGTATCTGAGCCTTGGCTCCGCGAAGCTGGCCGCCTTGATGTATCTCAACGTCCCCTTCGCTATTCCCGGCGGCGTGCTGGCCCTCGCGCTTCGCGGAATGCCGTTCTCGGTATCGGCCGGCGTCGGCTTCATCGCCCTCTTCGGTGTTGCCGTGCTCAATGGGCTCGTGCTGGTAAGCTACATCCAGCAGCGACGCGACGCCGGAGCGTCGCCCGAGGAGGCCGCCGGCGACGGAGCCAAGGTTCGTCTCCGTCAGATACTCACGACCGCGCTCGTCGCCTCGATCGGTTTCATTCCGATGGCAGTCGCCACTGGGGCTGGAGCGGAAGTACAGAAACCGCTGGCGACAGTCGTCATCGGCGGACTCATTACCTCTACCGTGCTCACACTTCTGGCGCTCCCCGCGGTCTATGTGTGGTGGGAGCGCCGACGCGCGGGCTCCATACCTAACGCCCAGGTGGCTGTGCCATGAAAGCGCTTCATGCCTACATCCGGCGCCATCGCGCCGAGCATGTCATCGCGGCGCTCGTCGCGTCGGGTTGCCGAACCTTTTCCATCCTGGATGTACGGGGCATCGCGCACGGAGCCGCGGACGGGGAACTCGACTACTCGGTCGCGCTGGCGCAGCGCGTCGAACACGTGGTGAAGATCGAGATCGTCGCCAACGACGCGGACGCCGCGCGCTGGGCGCCCCTCGTCGTCCAGGCCGCGTACACCGGCCACCGCGGCGACGGGCTCGTCTGGATCTTCCCGGTCGACGCGGCCATCCGCATCAGTACGGGTGTCGAGGGCGAGCCAGCACTGAGCGATGCCTGACGATACGACCAGTGGCACGACCTTGGGAACCAGGCGACCTTCGCCGTGGCGGAGTCGCTTCGCCACGCGCACCTACGTCGCCGGGATCTTCTGGGCCGCCGGAGCAGCGCTGAGCTGGCTGACCGGCGCGCCCGACACGGCCGGTGTGCTCCGTGTGCGGCTCGACGCTGTCGGCCTTCTCTATCTCGCCAGCTCCGTTGCCGGCGGGCTGAACTTCTTCGGCGCGGGGTGGCGAGCGGCGCGAACGCTGAAGCTCGACATGAACTTCCTCATGTCGGCTGCCATCATCGCGGCGATTGCCGTCGGCGAACCGTTCGAGGCCGCAACCATCGCCTTCCTGTTCTCGTTCGCGGAGCTGCTCGAGCGATTCGCCGTCGATCGCGGCCGGCGCGCCATCACGCGGCTCCTCGAGCTGGCGCCGGATGAGGCAGAACTGGTCTCGGCTGATGGCACCACGACGCGGGTAGCAGTCTCAACGCTCACGGCGGGCGACCGTGTGCGTGTACGACCCGGCGAGCGGATTCCCGCCGATGCGCGCGTCATCGACGGCATCTCCGCCGTGAACGAGGCGACCATCACGGGCGAATCCCTGCCTCGTACCAAGCGAGCCGGAGATGCCGTGTTCGCCGGCACCATCAACGCGGAGGGCTCACTCGACCTGGAGGTGACGGCCGACGCGTCGCACAGTACGCTCGCCCGCATCGTACAGATTGTGCGCGCCGCCGAGGCTCGGCGCGCGCCTATCGAGCACGCGGTGCAACGGTTTGCCAGGGTGTATACGCCGGTGGTGACCGTGCTGGCGCTTATCGTCATGTTCGTGCCGCCGCTGTTGATGAGCCGAGACGCACTCGAGTGGTTCATCCGCGGCGTGACGCTCCTTGTGATCGCATGCCCCTGCGCACTCGTGATTGCTACGCCGGTCACCGTCGTGAGCGCCTTGACGAACGCTGCGCGACACGGCGTGTTGATCAAAGGTGGCGAGTACCTCGAGGCGCTCGGCTCCGTCCGCGCGCTGGCCATCGACAAAACCGGGACGCTGACAAAGGGCGAACTCGAGGTCGTCGCGTTCGACACATCTGATGGGGACACCCGCGGAGATCTCCTGGCCCGCATCGCGTCGCTGGAAGCTCGGTCGGAGCACCCGGTCGCGCGGGCGATCGTCGCGTACGCGGTCGCCAACAGGAGCGCGCCATCTGCTCCCGTCGAGGCATTCGTTGCGAAGCCGGGTCTTGGCATTCAGGGTCGCGTGTCGGGCGTCGACCTGGTCGTGGGCACGGAGGAACTGGTAGGCGCCGATGCCGCCGCAGCGCTTGGATCGCCGGAACCGGGCTCGCTTCGCGTGTACGCTGTGTCAAGCCGTGGCGAACGCGCGTCGTTTGTGTTGCGCGACGAGATCCGGAGCTCGAGTCGAGCGATGGTGGCCGAGCTGCATGGAGCGGGCATTCGACCGATCGTCATGCTCACCGGCGACACGGCGGCTACGGGAGATCTCGTCGGACGCGAACTGGGGGTCGATGAGGTGCGGGCACGTCTTCTTCCCGAGGAGAAGGTCGCTGCCGTACGCGAACTGCGCGCGCGTCATGGCGCCGTGGCGATGATTGGCGACGGCGTGAATGACGCGCCGGCGCTGGCCGAAGCGACCGTGGGACTGGCGATGGGTGCCGCGGCATCGCCCGCAACGATCGAGACCGCCGACATCGCGCTCACGGGGGACGATCTGTCGAAGTTTCCCTATGCCGTGAAGCTGGCGCGGCGCACGCGTCACGCGATCCGGTTCAACATCGCGGTTGCGATCGCGCTCAAGGTCGTCCTTGCGGCTGGTGCAGTGATGGGCCTCGTGTCGCTGGCGGTTGCGGTGCTCGTGGGCGACGTGGGCGGATCGCTCGCTGTGACCCTCAATGCCCTGCGCATCGCGCGACACCGGCCAGCCGCTCGAACCGCCAGGTAGCAAGTGGGGCGACACCGCGTTGACGCCGGCGGCGGCGTCTCGCTGCCCGGAGCGGAGGCTGGCCGGCAACGATCTCCTCCGGATGCGCGCGCGATGCCAAACTGGGCGGCCATGGTCACCCAGACAATCGGTGCGAGGAATCGCATTCGGGACTTACTCCAGACGCACTGACCGGCGCCGGTCACGATGAAGCGTCCTCGGCACCTCCACGGGCGATAACGGAGCAGTGCTCCGGTTCCGTCAGATGATTCTGCCCAGACAATACAGCAGCATGCCAGCCAGGCCGCCAACGAGGGTGCCGTTGATCCTGATGAACTGCAGGTCACGGCCGATCGCCAGCTCGATCCGGCGTGACGTCGCCACGGGGTCCCAGCGCTTCACGGTCGTCGCAATCAGCTCGCCTACCTCGTCCTGGTACCGCTCGATCACCGCAATCGCCGCGTCCACGATCCACCGGTCGATCTTCGCCATCAGCACCGGATCCGACCGGATCGCCTGCCCCAGCCCGCGCAGCCCGCGCTCGATTGCCTCGGTGTTCACCTCGTCAGGCGAGTCCGCGTACCGCGACAAGGCGGCCTTCGTGTCACGCCAGATCGCCCCCGACAGCTGCCGCACCGCCTCCGCGTTCAGCACATCCTCCTTGATCCGCTCCGCGCGCAGGATCACCTCCGGCGACGCCTGCAGCCTGACGATGAACTCGTCCAGCGCGGCATCGAACCGGCGGCGCAGCGGATGGTCCGGATTCTCGTTCACGTCGCGCAGCGTGTGCTCGAGCGCCTCCACGATGCGCTTCGTGATCTTCTCGTCCACCGCTCCCGGCACCCACCACGGGGTCTCCCGGTCGACACGCTCCCGGATGAGGTCCTGGTTCTCGGCAAGCCCCTTCGCGGTCAGCCGGATGACCTGGTCGAGCAGGGCCTGGTGACGGTTGTCCGCCGTCAGCAGGGCCAGGAACTTGCCGATGAGCGGCGCAACGGGCGTGGCGCGGATGCGCCCCATGAGCGCGTTCCCGATCAGCTGGTCCACATCCTCGTCGCGCAGGACGTTGGCCCCGGCCGACACCCCCCGGGCCAGCTGGCGCGCCACCGATCGCGCCGACTCCGCTTCCATCAGCCACGTCGACAATCGTTCGGCCGGCCGCAACATCGTCAGGCGCTGGACGATGACGTCGCGGTTCAGGAAGTTGCGCTGGACGAACTGGCCCAGCGTGATCCCGACACGGTCCTTGCGCGCGGGGATGATGGCGGTGTGCGGAATGGGGATGCCGAGCGGGTGGCGGAAGAGGGCCGTGACGGCGAACCAGTCGGCGAGCGCGCCGACCATCGACGCTTCCGCCGTGGCGACGACGATGCCGAGCCACGGATAGCGCGCCTCGAAGAGCTTCGCCACCACGAAGACCACGGTCGCGAGCCCGAGGAGGCCCGTGGCCCACGCCTTCATCCGCCGCAGGGCCCGCTCGCGCTCGGCGTCCTGGTCGGGGCGGGTGGAAAGGGGGGCTGACGGCCCTGGGCTGGTTGCTGATTGCTTCCTGCTGGGGCTGCCGCTGGATGCTGGGGCTGGTGCGGAGTGCGAGTTGCTGAGTGCTGCCGCTGCTGCTGGAGCTGGAGCTGGAGCTGGGGCTGGGGCTGGGGCTGGAGCTGGGGCTGGGGCTGGAGCTGGACCCGGCCCCCCCTCCCTTTCACTCGCACTCATCCTCGCCTCACTCTACTCGCGCAGCGTCACGCGCCCGAGGTCCAGCAGGCGCGGCGAGACGCCCGAGGGCACCACCGTAAACAGCACCACGGGCCGACCGCCGACATCCCCGATCGACAGCAGGAAGACCTGCCCATCCGCCGAATACGTCCGCGTCGTCTGGGTGGCCGCCCCGGGCCGGATCGCGCCATACCTCTTGATGAGGGCCACATCCAGCAGGTCGAAGAACTCGGCCGCGTCGATCGACGTGTCCCACGCCGTCACCCAGGCGAGCCCGTCGCCGCGCGGCGTTTCCACCAGGACATACCGGTCACCATCCCAGCCCGCGGCGCCCCGCACCGCCGACGACTGATCCTTCAAATACTCGTACAGCAGGATGCGCGTCTCGAACTCCCCCAGGTTGTTCTCGTACAGCACCCGGCCGCCGCTCACCGGCGGGAGCACCACGACCGTCGGCTCGTCAGGCGCGCCGAAGTACCGCTCCGGATGCATCAGCTGCTCCGTGGACTGCGGCATCCGGCCGAACACCGACTGCCCCGCCGCCTCCTGCTTGAACCGGCGCATGAACTCCGCGCCCGTCAGGTACGGAAAGAGCAGCGTCTCCTGCAGGATCGTCGGCGCGGACGCGAAGATCGGCATCGACGACTGCATCTCGCGGATCATCTGGCGCACGCGATCCCAGCCCCCCGGGAGCGCCGTGATCGCATTGTCCGACCCGATCATCGTCGCCAGCTGCTCGAGCGTCGCCTGTCCCTCGACCACCGCCTGGCCCGCCGTCAGGCGATCGTTGTCACCCCGCGCCCCCTGAAGGGAATCAAGGTTGAAGTGCTGGTCCTGGAGCGCATGCACCAGCTCGTGCGAGATCGTGATGCTGGTGACGCTCTCATCGGCGCCCTCGACCACGTACAGCGTCTTCGCGCCCGGATCGTAGTAACCGGCCACCTGCTCGGTGAGCAGCTCGAGCATGTACTGGCGGAGATTCATGGACGCGGGCAGCAGGCCGAAGCGCTTGTACGCCCGCTCCATGCCGTCCAGCTCCGAGGCCGGGAGATCCTCGTTGAACTTCCGCTCGAGGAAGGCCCGCACCGAGTCACGCGTCCGGACTTCGAGCCGCGGGGGCGACGTGAAGGCGAGACCCGTGGCGCGCTCGATCTTCGGAATCGTCTCCCGCACCTTGTCGGCGAACGGTCCGGCTTGCTCGTCGCGTCCGCCGCAGGCAGCCACCACCGCCAGCCCGAGCGCCACGGGCCCGGCGCCGAGCGCCCAGCGTCG
>JABWBJ010000373.1 GCA_013360595.1 Gemmatimonadaceae bacterium
CACGCCTGGCCATCCAGCAGGCTGCCGCCCTTGCCGACCGGGTCGCGCTCTTTCACCCAGGCTTCAGGGCGAGTTCCGCGCGGGCAGCCGGATGCCAGCGGATTGTTCGACCAGTGTCCCCACTGTTTGAAAAAGTGCGCACAACCCTGCTCCATCGACTGTTGGTGCAGATTGCGCACCCATTCGGCCCGGCACGGACGATGCCCAATTCCCGACTCGCCGCCGGTGATCATCCAGTCGATACCCGAGAGATCGACCGACCCGCAGTCGCCGACGATAGGCTCGAAACTGATGAATCGGGTTTTCGCCGGCAGGCGCCTGATCGTGTCAATCCGGTGGCGTGTCTTGGCGTGCTCTACCGTGCAGCCAAGCCAGAAATTATCCGGCAGCTCAAACCCGTGGTGACGCTCGAAGAATGCCTCCGCCTCTTCCGGACGCTTGGTCAGCACCTGAAACGCGTGCTGCGGCGCGCGGCGCATGATCGCCAGCGCCTCCTCGTGCGGGAATCCCTTCTTGTACGACCGGTCCGTCACCAGCGCGTCGTAGACGTCCGCCAGTCCGAGTACCCGCGCCGCCAGCGGGATCGATTCGCCGGAGAGGCCGTGCGGATACCCCGAACCGTCCCACTTCTCATGGTGCGACAGGACGATCGGAATGACGTCCTCGGGGAAGTCGATCCCGGACAGCAGTTCCACGCCCGCCTCGGGGTGCGACCGCATCAGCGCCCACTCCTCGCTCGTCAGGCGCCCGGGCTTGTTCAGGATCTCGGGCGGAATGTCGATCTTCCCGACGTCGTGCAGCAGCGCGCCTACGCGGAACCAGAAGAGACGGCGCTCGTCCCAGCCCAGCCGCCGCGCCAGCGCGCCCCCGAGATCGGCGACGCGGACGCAGTGGCCCTGCGTGTAGGCATCCTTCGATTCGATCGATTCGCCCCACTGCCGGACCACGTCGAGGAACGTGCCTTCGATGCGGATCGTGCGCCGGTCGATATCCCGCAAGTCGTGCTGGGCCCGCAGGTTGGTGAACAGCTGATGCGCGCGATTCAGATTGTGCACGGTCTCGCGGAACCGCCCCTGGCGCGTGAGCAGTTCCGATCGCTCGCGTGCGACTTCCGCCTGCAGCAGCACGTTCTCCCGCGCCCGGGCGATGGCGTCGGCACGGTCGAAGTGCTGCTCGGCCAGCGCCAGATCGCCTGTCTCCCGCGCCACCACCCCCAGGTGCTTCCGCAGCTCCGCCTCGGCCCGCTCGTCGCCGATGCGACGGGCGCGCGCGAGGGAGTCGGTGCAGACCGCGCGCGCGGCCGCGTAGTCCTCGCGGGCAATCGCCAGCTCGGCGATGTTGACGTCGATCAGCACGCGCGTGACCACGTCACCGGCCGCGTCCGATGCCTCCACCGCCTCGCGGAAGGCAGCCTCCGCCTCCGGCCACCGGCCCAGGTCCGTGTGCACCATCCCGATGTTGTTCAGCACCCCGCACAGCTGCGGCACCTGCCCCAGCGCGCGGTACGCGCCGAGGCTGCGCTCGTAGTGGACGAGGGCGTCCGCGAACTCACCGCGCACGGCCGCGATGATGCCAAGGTTCTGGGCCACCATGGCCTCGAGCCGGCGATCCGCGGCGCGGACGGCGCAGTCCTGCGCCC
This sequence comes from Gemmatimonadaceae bacterium, assembly GCA_013360595.1. Taxonomy (GTDB): domain Bacteria; phylum Gemmatimonadota; class Gemmatimonadetes; order Gemmatimonadales; family Gemmatimonadaceae; genus JABWBJ01. Next base: position 1,640 of record JABWBJ010000373.1, read on the forward strand.
GGCGGTACAGCTGTTCGGCCTCGTCCAGCCGTCCCTGTTGCCAGAGCAGCACCGCGTGGACGTTGAGGACCGCGCCCACGGCCCTGTCGTCGCGATTCGCCTCGGCGACGGCCAGCGCCGCCGTCAGGCAGTCCAGGGCCACGTCGGAGTGTCCGTCGAGGTGATGCGTCCTGGCCGCTCCCAGCAGGGCCGCGCCGCAGCGTTCGGCCGTCAGCGTCTCCGGCGCCGCCCACAGCGCGCTTTCGTAGAACTGCCGGGCCCGGGCCCGATGGCCCTCCCGCTCGGCCCGTTGCGCACGATCGAGCAAGTCGGCCGCGTTCCCCCGACCGGGGGACCCACGGCCGGCCGACGGTTCGATTCGGACCGCGCTGACAGGGACAGGCATGGACATCCAAGGCGACGATTGCGAACCGCCGACGTTTCCGCCGGAAACGGCGAACGGCGGGGCTGACGCACCCCGCCGTCCGAGTCCTGAACCGCCGACGACTGCGCGCCGTCACCAGGCCACGATGTACCCCGAGAAGTGATCGATCGGCCACGAGAAGCGTTTGGCGAGCGGCAGCGTGTGGCCGCTGATGACTTCGGCCACCAGGGCCTTCGCGTTGGCGTCATCGAGATCCCCGCGGTTCAGGAAGTACCCTGCGGAGAGGGTGCCGATGGCCGCGCTGTAGGTCGTGACGGCGAGGTCCTGACGGGCCACCAGCGGGACGGGGAACTTGAGACCGTGCGGACCGAACTCGTAGGCCACCAGGCTGCCGCGGATGGCCGTGACGGTGAAGCGCGTCTTCCCGGACACGGCGCCGGGCGGAATCCGGAGCTCGAAGCCCGCCGCCGGGATGGCCAGAACGCCGCCCGCGCGCCCGATCGTTGCCGACTCCGTGATGTCCCGCGCGAGCGGTGTCCGGCGCGTCAGCGCGTTCTTCTCCAGAAGGGTCCCGGTGAGATCCTGGACCACTCCCGGGGCTGCCTGATCCGTGAGACGAGGCGCCGTCGGCGCGTCGACGCGGCACGCGCCGACGCCGGCGGACAGCAACGCGAGGATAAGGGACTTCCAGGTCTTCGCGAACGTCATCGGTGTCTCCGTGTGGAACCGGTGGGGCTGCGCGGCTCGGGACCGCGATCGGGGACAGGGCAATGCCCGTGCCAGTTCCGGCGTCCGGACGCATAACGCGGCGCGGGACAAGGTCTTCCGTGCGACGGCGAAGACGGCCGCGACGCCGGCTCCCCGCCGCCAGGGCGCACCGCATGTCGCGAGTGTTCCACGTGCCACCGGCCGCGTCCGCGGGGGCAACGCGCGCCCGTTAGGCGCATGGATGGTCCGCGCCG
>JABWBJ010000374.1 GCA_013360595.1 Gemmatimonadaceae bacterium
ACCGGTCCAGCATCACCAGCGACCGGCGCAGGACGCGTTCGTTAGGCCCGGCCAGCCGCGCCGCCTTCCGGGCGTAGTTGGCCGCCTCGGTCGCGTTGGCCTCCGCCGCCAGCAGGCGGGCCAGCTCCAGGCAGGCGCGGACCGTCGTTTCGTGCAGCTCCGTCCGCTGGTCCTCGAGCCAGGCGTCGAAGTCGTGGCAGCCGGAGAGATGGAAGCCGGGCATCAGGGGCCCGCGGTAGAGTTCCACGGCTCGGGCCAGGTGGCCCCGGCGTCCGGCGTCGCGCAGCTCGTGGACGTCACACCCGATGGCGCCTGCCGTCAGCACCAGCTCCTCGTCGCCGCGGTTCCCGATCACCGTCTCGCCGAACACGCTCCGGGCGAGGTGAACCGCCTTGCGCAGCGCCGTGCGGGCGTGCGCCTGATCGAGTTCGGGCCAGAGCCACCCGACGATCCGGTCCCGCCGCTGATACGTCCCGTCCGGCGAGAGCAGGAGGATGGCCAGCAGTCCGACGACCTTGGACTGCGTCAACACGGCGTTCGCGGCGTCGGGCGCCACCCCGTCGAGGGCGATCCCGCCAAGAAGGAGGAACCTGGGAGTGGGGGCGGTCACGCGAGCAGGCAGCCGGGGTGCGGAAAAGGAACGGAAAAAGAACGGCCACGTCAATTCCCGGGGAACAGAGCCGGAACCGGCGCTCCGTAGCGTGTTCGCACGAGGCGTGAGAATCGCCTCCGAACCCGTGACATGGAGGAAGCCATGAAGACCCATCGACTCATCGCCGCGACGGCCGTGGTGGCCGCGCTGGCCTGCTCCGGCGACTCGCCCCTGCCGACCTGGCCCGGCGGCGGTGGCGAACCGGTGGCCGAGCCGGTCATCGAGGTCGCCGGACGCGTGTCCGCAACGCGTGACGGCCAGACCGTCACCGCGAGCCTGACGACGCCCGAGGGGACGGTGATCGCCCTCATCGGCACCCAGGTGGCATACCTGGTCAGCGTCCACGACGCCGACGTCGTCCTTCGCGGGACCTGGGAAACGACGGCGGCGCCGCCGGACACGACCGACCCGAACGGCCCGGATCGGAGCGTGGCGACCGATCCCGAGCTCCAGCCGCTGGCCTCCGCGCCGGCGGGTGCGCGGTTCGTCGTCTACAGCTTCGAAGTGGTGGCCATGCTGGACCGGCCGGCGCTCGACGGTATCCTCGAGCTGACCACCGACGGATTCGCCATCCGACTGGCGAACGGGGACGTCCGCCTGGTCACGGGCTGCCCCGGCCACTTCGCCGAGTACGTCGGGCAGCGGCTGTGGGTGGTTGGCTCCGAGGATGAGCCTCCGTTCGTCTTCGGGGTCATCGCGACCCGGTAGGCCGGCGCCGGCGGCGCGGCTAAGGGCGATCCCAGGACGGCTCCCGGGGACTGTGCTCCGGGGGCCGTCCTGCGCTCCTGGCAGCGGACCGCGAGGTCACGCGGGGATCGGAAGATCCGCCCGCGTCCGGTTAGGTTCCGGCGATGCGGTTCCACGTCGTCACCCTGGGCTGCGACAAGAACACGGTCGACTCGGAGCGCTACGTCGCCGAGCTGACCGCGCACGGCGCCCGCGCCACCCCGCGCGCCGAGGAGGCCGAGCTCATCGTCGTGAACACCTGCGGCTTCATCGACGCCGCCAAGGCGGAGTCCATCGAGGCCATCGTCGACGCCGCGCGTCTCAAGCAGGACGGCGCCTGCCGGATGGTTGCGGCCGTCGGCTGCATGGTGGAACGCCATGCCGGCGAACTGCGCAAGGCGCTGCCCGAAGTCGACCTCTTCCTCGGGACGCGGGAAACGGACCGGTTGGTGAGCGAGGTCGTCGCGCGCGGCCTGCTCGATGACGCCCCGGCGCTCGTCCACCCCGGCGTGCGTCTCTACACGGGCGACCTGCCCCACGTGAGGTACCTGAAGGTCAGCGAAGGATGCGACCATGGGTGCGCCTTCTGCGCGATCCCCCTCATGCGGGGCCGGCACCGCTCCTTCGCCATCGACGATCTCGTCCGCGAGGCTCAGCTCCTCGAACTGCAGGGCGCGCGCGAGGTGAACCTGGTGGCGCAGGACCTGGCCCACTTCGGCCGCGACGTTCGCGATGGCCGCGGACTGCCCGACCTGCTGGAGACGCTGCTCGCGGAGACGGGGATCCCCTGGTTCCGGCTCCTCTACATCTACAGCGCCGGCCTGACGCCGCGCCTCCTGGAGTTGATCGCGCGGGAGCCGCGCGTCGTGCGGTACCTCGACATCCCGATGCAGCATGCCTCGGATGCCGTGCTCGCCCGCATGCGGCGTCCGGAGCGCCGTGAACGCCAGCGCACCAGGATTGCGGCCATCCGCGAGGCCGTCCCGGGGATCGCGATCCGGTCGACGGTAATCGTGGGGTTTCCCGGCGAGACCGAGGACGACGTCCGGCAGCTGCTCGATTTCCTGGAGGAGGTGCAGCTGGACCGCGTGGGCGTGTTCGCCTACTCCCCGCAGGAGGGCACCAGCGCCTTCGACCTTCCGGATGACGTGCCCGAGGAAGTGAAGCGGGATCGCCTCGAGCGGGTCGCCGAGGTCCAGCGCCTCGTCACCGCCGAGCGGTGTGAGGCACGGCTCGGCCAGGTCGTGCCGGCGATCGTGGACCGGATCGGCCCCGGCGGCACCGTCCAGGCGCGCACCTCCGGTCAGGCCGACGACATCGATGGCGTGACGATCCTCACCGGTGGCGTGGCGCCGGCACCGGGCGACCTGCTGGATGTCCGGCTCGACGCCGTGGTGAACGACGGAGACTTCGAGGCGACGCTCGTCAGGCGCGTGCCGTCGGGGGCCATCAGGGCAGACCGCGTCCCTCGAGCGCTGCCGGTCGTGTCCACGGCCGGCGCGTTCGGGCGCTGAGCGGGTGCCGCCGTTCAGGCGCTGCCCATGTGCGGCCGCCAGGCTGGTCGGGGCGACTCGGCCCGGG
>JABWBJ010000375.1 GCA_013360595.1 Gemmatimonadaceae bacterium
CGCCGCGCGCGGTCGCGGGGGCGAGGCGGCGCGCGTCTCCGACGTCCAGATCTGGCACTCGAAGGACGTACGGATCATCCCGATGCAGAAGGCGCAGGAGTCGCAGGACCGCCAGCGCACGCTCGTATCTGCGTGGCACGTCGACCGTGGCACCGTGGTCCAGTTGAGCCGACACCTGCTGGAGACGACGCGGATTCTGGCAGGAGGCCGGTACGCGACGGAGATCGACCGGTCGCCGTACGCCTTCGGACAGATGTTCGGCCGGCCCTACCAGGACGTCTGGGTGATCGACGTACGCACCGGGCAACGGCGGAAGGCGCTGGAGAAGGTGCGCCACTTCTTCGGGGCGAGCCCGAGCGGCCGCAAACTCGCCTGGTACGACGGCACCCACTACTGGAGCCAGGACGTCGCGACCGGCGCGAGGACGAACATGAGCGCGACCGCGAAGACCTCGTTCGCGGACGGAGACTGGGACTATCCCGGCGACATGACGCCGCCCGCGGGCAACGCCGGCTGGACCAGAGACGAGCGCGCCTTTCTCGCCTATGACGCCTTCGATGTCTGGGCGCTCCCGGCCGACGGCCTGGTCGCCCAACGCCTGACGAACGGCGCGCCCGAGGGCACGGTGCATCGCGTACTGCGGCTCGGCGTTGCCGCCGACGAAGGGATCGACCTGACAAAGCCGGTCTACCTGTCGCTCGCCGGGCGGCTCACCAGGAAGTCCGGATTCGCCCGGCTGACCGCCGGCAAGCCTCTGGAGCGCCTCGTCTACGACGACGCGCGCCTCTTCCGTCTGATGCGCGCCGACAGCGCGGAGGTGTTCGCGTTCACGCGGGAACGGTTCAACGACGCGCCCGACTGGTTCGTCGGCGGCCCGCTGCTCCGCGACCCTCGCCAGGTCACCGCGTTCAACGCCTTCCAGGCGAACCACGCCTGGGGCCGGTCGGAGCTGGTGGACTTCACGAGCGCCACCGAGCGGCCCCTCCAGGCCGCGCTGTACTATCCGGCCAACTACGATCCGTCGCGCCGGTACCCGATGATCGTGTACACGTACGAACGGCTCTCGCAGAACGTCCACCAGTACGTGGTGCCGTCGGAGCGCAGCTACTACAACACGGCCGTCTGGACCGCGAACGGATACTTCGTGCTGCAGCCCGACATCGTGTTCCGGCCGCGTGATCCCGGTCTCTCGGTACTGGAAGCGGTGGTGCCGGCGGTGAAGGCCATCGTCGCGCGGGGCCTCGTGGATTCAGCCCGGGTGGGGCACGTGGGACATTCCTGGGGCGGCTACGAGGCGACCTTCCTTCCCACGCGAACCCACATCTTCGCCGCGACGGTGGCGGGAGCGCCGATCACGAACTTCCTCAGCTTCGCCGGCGCCGTCCACTGGACGCCGGGGATCGCCGAATTCGACCACTGGGAGACGGGCCAGGCGCGCATGGAGGTTCCCTACTGGGAGGACCTCGACGCGTATCTGAGAAACTCCCCGGCGGCGAAGGTTCACGAACTCCGCACGCCGATCCTCATGGAGTTCGGCGACGCCGACGGCACCGTGGATTGGCACCAGGGGATCGAGTTCTACAACTTCGCGCGGCGGGCCGGGCGGAAGGACTTCGTGCTGCTGGTCTACCCCGGCGAGGACCATGGCCTCCGGAAGAAGGAGAACCAGATCGACTACCACCGGCGCATCCTGGAATGGTTCGGGCACTACCTGAAGGGAGATCCGGCGCCGAAGTGGATGACCGATGGCGTGCCGTGGCTGGAGAAGCGACCGTGAGGAGCGATTGGTGACTGGTGCGCGGTGCGCGCCCCTCGTCACCAATCACTCACACCCGTTCTAGAACGTCACTCCCACTGTCGTGATCGTCCGCTGCAGCGGCTCGTGCTTGCGCATCTCCGCGAAGACCCCCAGCCGCGCGATGCCCACGCGAACACCGGCGCCGTAGTTCCAGCCTTTCTCCTTCACTCCAGGCGCCAGCGCGTAGCGGCCCCGGCCGAGAATGCCGTACGGCTGCAGGAGCGGCAGCGGCATCACCGCCACCGCGTTGAGGTTGTAGGACAGGTGGTCCGCATCCAGTCGGGATCCCTGGAGCATGGCATCGGCGCGAACCGCCAGCGGCACGAGCGGCAGCGACAGCTGCGCGCCGAGCTGCTTCGTGTCCTTTGCGAACGTCGACACGCCGTTCTCGTGCGCCCCGCCGATGCCCGCCCACAGGCTGAGCCCCGTCGTCTGCGCCCGCAGCGGCGCCACGAGGGCCGACGCACTCGTCAGGCCCACCGCGCTGGCCAGCAGGATCAATCGTCTCATGAGTCACCTCATCGATTCGTCACGTTGTACTTGGTCAGGATCTCGCGCAGCCGGTCCATGGGCAGCGCCTCGATCGTGCGGCCGCGGCTGGTGACCGTGGTCGCCATGAACAGGGAGTTGTAGATCGCCTCCTCGGTGGCTTCGACGACTCCCTGAAACAGCGCCGACATCGAATCGTTCCCGAGATCCTCGATCGCCCGAACGGCTGACGTCGCCCCGCCCCCTGCCGGCCCCGACCGTCTCCTCACGGACGATGCGGTGGTGAAGGCGATCACATAGTCGCCGCTGCCGTTCGAGGCGGACGATCCCGTGCGCGACAGCCCCATGATGGCGCGGGCCGCCAGACGGCGCAGGTTCCGGTCGGACAGCGGCGCATCGGTCGCCACGACGATCATGACCGACCCGTCGCCCCCGTCGTGGTCCCGGGCGTTCTGGAACGCATAACGACCGAGCTCCTTCCCCACCGGCGCGCCGAGCACCTGGAGCACGCCGCCGAAGTTCGACTGGACCAGGACACCGACGGTGTACCCGCCCAGCGACGCGGGCAGGAGGCGCGACGACGTGCCGATCCCGCCCTTGAACCCGAACGCCACCGTGCCCGCGCCGGCGCCCACCGAGCCTTCGTCCACGGGGCCGCCCACCGCCCCGT
>JABWBJ010000376.1 GCA_013360595.1 Gemmatimonadaceae bacterium
CAGCCGGGGCGCGAGCCGCGTCCACGCCGCGTCGGTGTCCCACTGCGTCCGGTCGCGGGCCGCCTCCCAGCGCCGCCGTGCCGACTCCACGACCCGCTGATTCGACGGATCCTTCGCCGCCCAGCGCTCGATCTGCGCGCGCTCGGTGGCCGCCGATTCCCCGGCGAAGTAACGGGCCAGTCGATCCCAATCGATGTCGTCGGTCATTTCGGCAAAGCGATTCCAGGCATGCGTTTCCGTCGGCCTGGGAAGAGACACCCCCAGAGGCACCTCCCCCTACTCCCCGGCGACCCCCTACGTTGATTGGACGGCGGCGTGATCGGTAGGACCAGCGCGAGGGAGCAGGGGGCGCGAGCCTCCGGCGTGTCGGCACCGGGACCACCCGACGCGCGCCGTCCCGAGTCCACCGGCCTGCTGCCGGCCATCGCTGCGCCCCGATCCCGATTCCCCAGTCCGAAATGGCCGAAACAACCGCGGTGCCGCCGGGCGACGCCGAGCTGGTTCGCCGGATCAGGGCGGGCGACGAACGGGCGCTGGAGATCGTCTTTCGCGCCCACTACGCGCCGATGGCCTCCTTCGTCCAGCGGTATGTGCGGTCCGCCGACCTGGCCGAGGAGCTGGTCCAGGACGTCTTCCTCAAACTCTGGTCCCGGCGGGAGCAGCTCGCGGAGATCGAGACGTTCCGGACGTACCTCTTCCGGGCGGCGCGGAACACGGCGCTCAATCACCTGCGGCGCGTGAAGCTCGAGCGGCGATGGCAGGAGGAACAGTCGCTGAGCGAAGAGCCGTCGTCGTCGTTTGCCGCCGACGAGGAAGCCAGCGAAGGGGAAGTGGCGGCCGCTGTCCAGGCGGCGATCCAGCGGCTGCCGCCACGCTGTCGCGAGATCTTCCTCATGAGCCGGGACGGCGGGCTCACGTACGCCGAGATCGCCCGGGCGCTCGAAATCTCGGTCAAGACCGTGGAGACCCAGATGGGCCGCGCGCTCAAGTCGTTGCGCACGTCGCTGCAGCCCTTCCGCGAATGAGGCGCGCGGCGTGACGGACGGCGCCGTGCCGGGCATGGCCTGTCAGGGGTGCCCGCTGCCCCCGTGTCTGGCCCAACGGGGATGGGGACGTTGGGGAGGGCGGCGGGGCCGGCGGGAAGAATCCCGGCGACCCCGTCCGCCCGAAGGCGCAGGCCGTGGAGGACCCGGATGAGGATCATCAGAACATTCCTGGCAGCGAGCCTGCTGGTCGCCTGTGTGGAGGCGCCCGGCGAACCGGCGTCGACGGCGGACGCGAATCCGCTGGCGACGAGCTTCGACGCGCTTGCCCAGGACCAGATGAACGCCAACGACGTCGAGCGCGGCGAGGAGTTCCGGTGGGCGGCGCTGGCACTGCGCGCGGGGGTGACGCCCTCGATCCTGGAAGTGACCAACAACGGCCGCGCGGAACTGTACGACGCGTTCGTGCATTCGGTGTCGTGGAATTCGCTGGCGCAGGCGATGCGGCCGCCGTCGCACCGGTCGCTCATCGCCTGGCGGCGCAGCGGGGACCTGCTCCAGGTCTTCCACGTCGGCCTGGTGACCGATTCGGCGCCCGTCATGCATCCATTCTCCATGCGGCCGGCGATGCCGGGGGGGCCGCTGACGGGGCCGATGGCCGGCGCGATGGCGGCCTACTTCGAGCGCGGGTCGAGCAACACGTCGTGGGTCGGTGTCGGCGGGTTCGCGAAGATCGCCGAGCATCCGCAGCCGGCGGCGTGTCCCACCGAGACCAACCCGGATCGCCCGCCGGGGATAACGTGCCACCTGACCCGGTACGGCGTCCGGCTGAACATCCTGTTCGCGCGGACGCGGAATCGCGATTCCCGCGACGTGGATCAGGCCAACACGGTGACGCGGCGGCTCATCGCGCCCGACCAGACGGTGAAGGGCGTGAAGCTGGTGTTCAGCTGTGCGGCGCCGATGAGCACGGGGTGTGGGGGGTAGGGGGGCGCGAGTTGGGAGTTGAGAGTTGGGAGTTGGGAGTTGGGAGATGACGATGAGTGCTCGAGGGGCGAAATGACCGGCTGAACGCCCTGAGGCAGTGACCGATGGACTTCAGGGGAGGCTGCCGTGCCGAGTCGTGAGTCGTCGGTCCCGAGTCCACCCGCCGCGCTGCGCCGCGATCTGGGGCTCGTCTCGTGCACGCTGATGGTCGTGGGCGGGATCATCGGGAGCGGCATCTTCTTCACGCCCGCCGAAGTGGCCCGCGCGCTGCCGACCGGCGCGGCCATCCTGGGCGTCTGGGCGCTGGGCGGGCTGGTGGCCCTGGCCGGCGCGCTGGCCTACGCGGAGCTGGGCGCCATGATGCCGGACGCCGGCGGTGCGTACGTGTACATCCGCCGGGCCTTCGGGCCGCTGGCCGCGTTCCTCTGCGGCTGGATGACGCTCCTGTCGATCTCGACCGGAGCGCTGGCCGCCGTGGCGATGGGATTCGCGGGCTATGTCGAGCGATACGCGGACCTGGGCGCCGTCGGCGGCCGTCTCGGGATGGCGGCGCTCACGATCGTCGTCCTCGGGGTCACGAACTACCTGGGCCTCAAGCCGGGGGCCGCCGTCCAGAACACCCTGACCGTGGCGAAGATCGTGGCGCTCGGGGCGCTGATCGTGCTCGGACTGGCGCTGTGGAACGCCGTCGGTGCCCCCGTGCCGGTCGTGGACGCGCCGCCGCCGCGAGCGTCGCCGGTGGCGGGTTTCGCGTCGGCGTTCGTTGCGGTGCTGTTCACGATCGGCGGGTGGCAGCAGCTGAACATGGTGGCCGGCGAGATCCGGCGCCCCGAGTGGACGATCCCGCGCGCGCTGGCGATGGGAATCGTCGTGGTCATCGCGATCTACCTCGGCGCGAACGCCGTGTACCTCCACGTCCTCGGCCGCGATGGCCTGGCCGCGTCGGCGGCC
>JABWBJ010000377.1 GCA_013360595.1 Gemmatimonadaceae bacterium
CGCCGCTCCGCCGCCACCCGACCATTCTAGCGACCCGCTCCGAACGCCCCGACGAGCCGCACCACGCCTCGACGCCCCCAGGCGCCGCTTTTCTTTGGCTTCCCGATTCGCTCGCAGCGCCTCCCCGACCACCGCGGTGGCGTCCGCCGCGGGCGAGACGGGTCGCTGGCCGGGTTCTCCCTGCGCCGCTTCGGCTTCCGCGTCCTGCCTGACGAGCAGTGCGAGTGCCGGGTTCGAGAGGCCGGCCACGTGTCCGATCGTGCGCCCGCCGAGCGTGGCCCGGTACAGGAGCGCCAGCCGCTCGATCTCGGCGTCGGAGTAGAGCCGTCGCCCTGTCTGCGTCCGGGACGGCTTCACCACCTGGTGGCGCCGTTCCCAGACCCGCAGGAGTTCGGCGGAGAGACCGGTGCGCCGGCAGACGACGCGCATGGGGTGCCGGTGCCCGGTGGGACGGTCGGACCTGAGGGCGGCTGGCGCTGGCATCTGTCAAGCTTATGTTCAGGTCAGATAATTGACAACAGGTGGTCCCGGCCGCTTATTCCATGGGCAGGACGGCGCCCGGGCTGGTCGTCCAGCCACGGTTCACGGCCAGCCCCTGACGATCGCGGAGTGCACGTGGACGCTGTCCTTCGATTCACCGGCCGGCCGGGCGGCGTGGCCGTCATGCCCGAGCGAGACCCGACCCAGGGGTCGCCCGGGGACCACGGCGCCGTCACGCTCGATGCGCACCGCCACGACCTCGTCACGACCGCGGACGGCAACGGGCGCCTGGGAACCTTCGTCGACTACCTGCGCGCGGCCGGCCTCGAACGTTTCCTGCGGGGCGATGGTCCGTTCACCGTGTTTGCGCCGACGGACAAGGCCTTTCTCCGCATCACGCTCCGTGGCCGCGACCGTCTGCTGGCCGATCAGCCACGGCTCGTGGCGATGATGCGGGGCCACCTCGTCGCCGGTCGCATTCAGGCGCCGCCGGCCGGCGCCTCCGCCGTCGTCACCACGATCGAGGGAACGCGCCTCACGGTGACGTGTGCCGAGGGCGCCTACTACATCGGCAACGCCCGCCTGGTACAGATGAGCATTCCGGCGTCGAACGGGATCATTCACGCGATCGACGCCGTCCTTGTCGGCGACTGATTTCATCGCCGCGCCATCGCGCGACCACACCATCAGGGAGGCTCCATGAAGCCCACTCCGCGGAGGCCGGCCCAGCGGCCGAACCCCGTCACGAACGGCGACCCCACGACCCCGGCCACGCCCGCCCGCCGGCGGACCGGTCGCGACCGAACGCCCGCGGCGGCCACCGACCGCTCGCCCTATGCGGAATCCCTGGTCGAACTCTGCGCCGCGACGCCGAGGCTCCAGGCCTTCAGCGCTGCCATCCGCGCGGCGGGGCTCGGTGACCTCTTCGGCACCGAGGGGCCGATCACCGTCTTCGCGCCGACCGACGTCGCCTTCAGCAAGGTGCCGGAAGGACAGCTCACGAAGCTGATGGGTGATCAGAAGCGGCTCACGGCCCTGCTCAAACACCACGTGGTGCCGGGACGCGTGAAGGCGCCCCGCGCCCGCAATCCCCGGACCGCCACGCCGATGTTCGGCGATCCGCTGCGCCTCACCGAGACGGCGGACGGCTTCTACGTCGACGAAGCCCGCATCGTTCGGACCAACATCAGGGGCGTCAACGGCGTGATTCACGCCATCGACACGGTGCTGGATCCGGGCTGAGCGGGCCCGCGCCGTGGCGCCGGACCACCGCGACGGTGGCGCCGGCGTCGGGCGCGAAACGCGTGAAACCGGGGGCCGGTAAGCGTTCCGGCGCGTGCGGGTGTCCAATCGACTGGCGGCGGAATCCGTTCGTGGGGTCCGCCGCTCGGTTCGTCCCACCCGAGTCGCCCGCCCAGTTCCCGGCCAGGTTGATTGCGATGCGAAACACCGGTCTTCACCTCCGCCTTCGCACAACCTGCCCGCGCGCGCCGGCACTCCGCCTCCCGAGTTCCCGCTGAGCCTCGTCCCGTCCCCGTCCCCCGGGCGGCGCGCGATGCGGTTCCGCGCTGCGGCGCTCGTGCTGTCGACCTGGACGGTCTACGGGCTGGTGCACGCCGTCTACTGGATCAGCACGTCGGCCACCCGCGACCGCTGGCCGTGGATGCTCCTGAGCGCCCTCGTCATGGCGTGGACGTGGGCCGCGCTGACGCCGCTGCTCTTTTCGCTGGCGCGCACGGCCGATCCGGCGCGGATCGGCTGGCTGCGGTCCCTGGCCGCCCACGGCGCCGCGCTGACCGCCGTCGCGCTCGGCATGGGAGCGCTCCGCCTCGCCCTGATCATCTCCTTCTCGCCGGCCATGCCCGACGGCTGGCGCCAGCAGTTCACCGCCGAGCTGTTCTGGCCCCGCGTCGTCTTCTGGGCCGACGTCAACCTCTTCACGTACCTCGCCGTCGTCCTCACCGGGCGGGCTCTCGCCTCGCACCGCCGGTACCTCGATCGCACCCTCCGCACCCACGTGCTGGAGACGCAGCTGGCCCGGGCCCAGCTCCACTTCCTCGAGCTGCAGCTCCAGCCCCACTTCCTGTTCAACTCGCTCAACGTCATCCAGGAACTCGCGCACGAGTCGCCTGCCGCCGCCGAACGCATGCTGCGACGTCTGCACGCGCTGCTGGCGCGGTCGCTGGAGCGGAGCGGGCAGGACGAGCACACGCTGGCCGAGGAGCTGGCCGCGCTCGAGCCGTACCTCGACATCCAGCGCGCCCGGTTCGAGTGGCTCGCGGTGGGGTTGCACGTGGGCCCCGACACGCGGCAGGCGATGGTGCCGCACCTGATTCTCCAGCCGCTGGTGGAGAACGCGATCCGTCACGGCCTGGCGGTGCGCCAGGGCCCGGGGCACGTCGAGGTCCTGGCCGAGCGGCGCGGGGACCGCCTCGTCCTCC
>JABWBJ010000378.1 GCA_013360595.1 Gemmatimonadaceae bacterium
CCGCGGCACCGGCCGCCACCGCTCCCGGCGCGGCGCGCGGCACGGACGTCGTGGTCCACGAGCTCTCGTCGAGCCGCTCGCTCTTCCTCGGCTCCGTCGGCGACGTCTCGTTCAACCGGCAGGGAGACCTGCTGGCCTATACCGTCGATGCGCAACTCCGCGACGGGAACGGCCTCTTCCTCATCGATCTCCGCACCGGCCGCACGCACGTCCTCGACAACGACACGCTGCAGTACAACCGCCTGACGTGGAGCGACGACGGGGAGCGGATCGCCGTGCTCAAGGGACGGCCGGTGGAACGCATGCGCGAGCGGGCCAATCAGCTGCTCGCGCTTTCCGGGCTCCGCACCCTGCTCGACGACCCCGAGGTGACGCAGGCGAAGCTCGACCCGGCGTCGGCGGCCGGTTTCCCGAAGGGCTTCGTGGTCAGCGAGCGCGCCCCGCTCACCTGGAGCGAGGACGGAGGCCGGGTCTTCCTCGGCATCATGCCGCAGACGGCGGCCCCGGATACCGGCCGCCGTCCGGGCACCGATTCGGTGGCCAACGTGGACGTGTGGCGCACGCAGGACGAGCGCATCCAGTCCGCCCAGATGATCCGGGCCGAGGCCGACCGCAACTTCACCTTCCGCCAGGCATTCGACGTCCGCGAGTCTCGGTTCATTCCGCTCACGGATTCCACCATGCGGGAGCTCGAGGTCTCGCTGGACGGGCGGTGGGCGGTGGGGCGCGATCCGCGGGCGTACGTCCACGACTGGCAGCGCCCGGCCGCCGACTTCTACCGGGTCAACACCGCCACCGGCGAGCGCACGCTGATGTTCAGGGGCCAGCTCACCCAGCAGTTCACCTTCGGCATTTCGCCGGACGGGCGGCAGTTCCTGTACTGGAAGGACAACCGGTATCAGGCGTACGACCTCGACGCCGGCGTCTCCAGGACGTTAGGCAGCGGGGCGAACGGCTTCGTCAACCTCGAGTACGATTACCCCGGCCCGAAACCGGCCTACGGCGTGGCCGGCTACACCCCCGATGGCCGGGGCGTCATCGTGCAGCAGCGCTACGACCTGGTGCTGCTGTCGCTCGACGGCTCGTCGGCGCCGCGCAACCTGACCGCGGGGGCGGGGGCCCGTCGCGAGATCCGCTATCGGGTCGCCCGCACGGAGCCCGTCGACTCGGCCGCGCCGCGCCGCGTCCGGTCCGGGCGCGAGATCGATCTGTCGAAGCCGGTGACCCTCACGACGTATGGCGAGTACACGAAGAAGTCCGGTTTCTCGCGCCTCGAGGACGGCGCCGTGGCGGAGCTCGTCTTCGATGACGCGGCCTACTCCACGCCGGTCCGCGCCGACCGGGCCGACCGGTACCTCCTCACCCGCCAGACCTTTGCCGAGTTCCCGGACCTGCGCGTGTCGGGTCCGACCTTGGCCGATGCCCGCCGGATCAGCGACGCCAATCCCCAGCAGGCGGAGTTCATCTGGGGACGGCGCGTCCTGTTCGACTATCGCAACCGCGACGGCGTGCGGCTCCAGGGCATCCTGGCCCTGCCTGACGACTACAAGGCGGGCGAGAAGCGGCCGATGATCGTGAGTTTCTACGAGAAGAACTCGCAGAACATGCACCGGTACACGCCGCCGTCGTTCATCACCGGCATGGGGACGATTCCGGTGGAGGCGTTGAGCCGCGGCTACATCACCATGTACGCCGACATCCACTTCCGCACCGGGTCGTCGCACAGCGACATGCTCGAGGGCGTGGAAGCGGCGACCCGGAAGGTGATCGAGCTGGGGTACGCCGACCCGAAGAAGATCGCCGTCCACGGGCACAGCTACGGCGGCGAGGGCGCGGCGTTCATCGGCACGCGGTCGAAGCTGTTCGCCGCCGTGGGCATGGGCGCCGGCGTCACCGACCTCTATTCCGACTTCAGCCAGAGCTGGGGGTGGACGTACCAGGTGACGGGCGGCAGCGGCGAGAACGGAAACAGCTATTACATGTTCGGACAGGGGCGGTGGGGGAAATCGCCCTGGGACGCGCCCGAGCTGTACCGCTTCGAGAGCGCGCTCGCCCACGCGCCCAACGCCAACCAGCCGTTCCTCATCATGCACGGCACCGCGGACCCGACGGTGTCATTCACCGAGGGGATGAACTTCTACAACGCGCTGCGCTTCAACCGGAAGGAAGCGGTGATGCTGGCCTACCCCGGCGAGGGCCACGGCCTCCGCGGCCTCGCCAATCGGCGGGACCTGACGATCCGCTACTTCCAGTTCTTCGACCACTACCTCAAGGGGGCGCCGGCGCCGAAGTGGATCGTGGTCGGAAACGAGAAGCGGGCGATGGTCATGAGGGCTCGCGTAGGTCGATGGTCGTCAGTCGATGCGCACCCAGCGCAGTTCGAGCACGTCGTTCGGCCACTGCACGACGCGGATGTTCGGCTTCATCACCCAGGTCAGCGTGCGGCGGTACAGCGGAATCAGCGGCAGGTCCTCGTGCATCAGCCGCAGCGCGTCGCCGACGAGCTGGCGGCGGCGCGCGAGGTCCGGTTCGACGCGGATCGCGTCGATCAGCGCGTCGAGCTTCGGGTTCGAGTAGCGTCCGCCGTTGAACGCGCCGCTGCCGGCGCCGTCGTAGGTGCGCACGGTGTTCTGCAGCATCGCCCACGGGTCGGTGCTGGGCGACCAGCCGAACTCGAAGAAGCTCGCGGTCGCCTGCGTGAGCTTCGGAAAGAAGATCGCGCTGGGCGAAGGCTGGAAGTTCACGCGGATGCCGACCTGCGCGAGCATCGCGGCGATCGCCTGGCACACCGCCGCCCGGAACGTGACGTTGACGCAGTCGAGCGTGACGCCGAAGCCTTCGCCGTAGCCGGCTTCCTTCAGCAGCGCGCGCGCCTTGGCCGGGTCGTACGGCAGACGCGCTTCCACGTCGGGCGTGTA
>JABWBJ010000379.1 GCA_013360595.1 Gemmatimonadaceae bacterium
GAACGGACGCGCTACTGGGGCGGCGACGGGCCCGATCGCCTCGACCTCGCGCGGACGCCCGGCCTCCCCTTCCACGCCTGTGCCACCGCGAGCGACGACGTGGCGCTGATCGCGTTCACGTCCGGCACGACCGGCGCGCCCAAGGGGTGCATGCACTTCCATCGCGACGTGATGGCCATGTGCGACGGCTTTGCGCGCCAGGTGCTGGGCATCCGGGCGGAGGACCGGTGCATCGGGACCCCGCCGCTGGCGTTCACGTTCGGCCTGGGGGGCCTGCTCTGTTTCCCGATGGCCGTCGGCGCGAGCACCGTGCTCCTCGAGCGCGCGACGCCGGAGACGCTCCTCGACGCCGTCGCCGCGACCGGCGCGACGATCTCCTGGACCGCGCCGACCTTCTACCGCCAGATGGCCCTGGCCATGGCGCAGCACCCGGGCCGTTTCTTCACCGGCTCGCTTCGGGCCAGCGTCTCGGCGGGAGAGGCCCTTCCCGACGCGACGCGTACCCTCTGGCGCGAGGCGACCGGCATCGAGATGCTCGACGGCATCGGCGCCACGGAAATGATCCACATCTTCGTCGCCGCCGCCGGGAAGGATGTCCGCCGCGGCGCGATCGGGAAGGCGGTCCCCGGCTACGAAGTGGCCGCGCTCGACGACGCCCTGCGCCCGGTGCCACCGGGCGAGGTGGGCCGGCTCGCGGTCCGCGGACCGACGGGATGCCGTTATCTCAATGACGAGCGCCAGAAGGCGTACGTGCAGGGCGGCTGGAACCTCACCGGCGACGCCGTCACCATGGACGCCGACGGCTACGTGTCCTTCAAGGCGCGAACCGACGATCTCATCATCTCGGCCGGCTACAACATCGGGGCGCCGGAGGTCGAGGCGGCCGTGCTCCAGCACGAGGCGGTGCAGGAGTGCGCCGTGGTCGGCGTGCCTGACGAGGACCGCGGGCAGGCGGTGAAGGCCTTCGTGGTGCTCAAACCGGGCGTGCCCGGCGACGACGCGCTCCGCCGTTCGATCCAGGACTTCGTGAAGGCGACCATCGCGCCGTACAAGTATCCGCGCCACGTCGAGTTCGTCGCGGCGCTGCCACGGACCGACACCGGGAAGCTCCAGCGCTTCCGGCTGAAGGAGACCTCGTGAGCCATTCCATGCTGCATCCCGCGGGGTGGCCCCGCCCGCGCGGCTACGCCAACGGCGTGTCGGCGCGCGGCCGCCTGGTCTTCGTCGCCGGCCAGATCGGCTGGAACGAGCACGGCGCGCTGGCCGGCCCCGATGTCGTCTCGCAGGCTCGTCAGGCGCTCCGCAACGTCGTGGCGGTCCTGCGCGAGGCCGGCGCGCGCCCCGAACACCTCGTCAGGCTGACCTGGTACGTGACCAGCCGCGGCGCCTACCTGGAGGCCGCGAAGCCGCTGGGCGAAGCGTATCGCGAGGTGATCGGGGCGCACTACCCCGCCATGTCCGCGGTGGAGATCTCGGCGCTCATGGAGCCCGGGGCGGTGGTCGAGATCGAGGCGACGGCCGTGGTGCCTGACGAGGAGCCGGGGCGATGACCCGCGTGCGCTCGCGTCATCCGGAGTTCGCCGGCGAGCCGCCCCCCAACGCCTGCGAGGTGCGGGACCGGATCCGGTGGGCCGACAGCGACCCCATGGCGATCGTGTTCTACGGCGCCTACGTGCGACTGATCGGCGTCGCCGAAAGCGAGATGTTCCGCGCCTGCGGCCTGCCGGTGCACACCATGCGCCTCGACCGCGGCGTGTGGATCCCGCGCAAGGCGCTCCACCTCGAATTCCACTCGGCGGCCGAGCTGGAGGAGGAGGTGCTCATCCGGGCCTGGTTCGGCCGGATTGGAACAACGGCCATTACGATGCGCTTCGAGTTCTACCGGGCGTCGGACCGGGTGCACCGGGCCAGCGGGTCGCTCACCGTGGTGAGCGTGGATCGCGCGTCCATGACGCCGCGGCCGATCCCGGAGGACGTGAAGGCGCTTCTCGCACGATACGCAACGACCTGAGCAGCCCGGACCCGGCGCGCGGCACGGCGCCCCACGGCCGCTGACGCTCCGGCCGCAGGAGCGTCTTCTGGAGCGGGCCGTGAGTCGTTCAGCGGGGGCACGCGGACCACCGTCTGGACCTCGCCGCCAGCCGGTAAGTTTCGGGTGTGGCACCGTCCCCTCGCCCCGTCGCCCTCGTCACCGGCGCATCCGCCGGTCTCGGCCGCGAGTTCTGTCGCCAGCTCGCGGCCTCGGGGTACGATCTGGTGCTCGTCGCGCGGGGCGAGGAACGGCTCATCGACCTGGCCGCCGACCTGGCCGCAAGGCACGGCGTGTCCTGCGACGTGCTGACCGCCGACCTGACCCGCGACGCGGACGTCGACCGGGTCGTGGCCCGCATCGATCGGGCGCCGCTCGACCTGCTCGTGAACAACGCGGGCTTCGGCACGCGAGGCAGCCTCGCCCGCACCTCGCGCGAGGGACAGGAGCAGATGCTCCGCGTCCACGTCCTGGCCGTACACCGCCTGACGCAGGCGGCGCTCCAGGGCATGGTGCCGCGCGGGCGCGGCGCCATCATCACCGTGGCCTCGGTCGCCTCGTACCTGACGAGCCCCGGGAACGTGAACTACACGGCCACCAAGGCCTGGCAGCGCGTCTTCTCCGAGAGCCTCGCCCTCGAACTGGCCGGCACGGGCGTGTACGTCCAGGTCCTTTGCCCCGGATACACCCACACGGAGTTCCACGAACGGGCCGGAATCGACAAGCGGACGTCGGCGTCCTGGATCTGGATGCGCGCCGAGCGCGTGGTGGCGTCGTCGCTGCGGTCGCTGGCACGGCGGCGGCCGGTCGTGGTCGTCCCGGGTTGGGGATACCGCGTCGCGGTCCTGCTGCTCCGCTTCCTGCCGCGCTGGAGCTGGCGGCACGCCT
>JABWBJ010000380.1 GCA_013360595.1 Gemmatimonadaceae bacterium
CCACGTCGCCACGGCGCCACACCCGATCAGGCCGACGCCCAGGTCAGGCACTCGTCAGACGTCCACCACCGTGTACTTCAGCTTGTGCAGCTCGTACTCCTCCATCCGCGCCTCCTGGCCCGACCCGACGCCACGAAGGTAGCCGATCGCTTCGCCCGCCGTGCGCAGAAGGAGACCCGCCACGAACGCCGGCGTGGTGCCCATCGGCAGAAGGCCGGCGGCACGGGTCAGGCGCCACGGCCGCCAGAGGCGGCGCAGCAGCACGAACGGGATCAGCGGCGACCCGAGGGCATATGCCACGCGCCGCGGGAGCGGCCAGCGTGCGTTCCGGTTCTTCGCGATCATCGTCCCGGCCAGGAACCGTTCATGCACCCAGGCGCCCGGGCGCGACACGTTCACATGGCCCAGCGGAGCCGACGGTGCGTGAAACCACTTCCGCCCGGCCTCGCGGAAGGCCTCCCACAGGTGGTCTCCGGCCGAGAGGGCTTTCTCGAGGTCGTCCCCCAGCGACAACAGGGCCTCGCGCTTGTACGCCACGTTCCAGGTGGGTCCGCTCGCCACCTCGCCGCCGGGCAGGAGCGCGTGCCAGTAGCCATAGTCGGCCAGGAAGGCGGCCCAGCTCAGCGCGCTCGTCGGGTTCGCATTGTCGAGCCCCGGGACGACGGCATCCCATGGTCCGCGGTGCGCATCGAGAATCGCCGCCGCAAACCCCGGCCCCGCGTAACTGTGCGTCTCGCCGAGGAAGACGACCGGCGCCGTGGCCGCGCGCACGCCGGCCGCGCGCGACGGAGGCATCGGGAAGATGTGCCCGACCTCGATGATTCGAACCGCCCCCAGTCCTGCGGTCGCCGTCTCGTCCAACTCGAGTTCGCGAGCGGACGGCGCCACGATGATGACCTCGATCCGGTCTCGAACCGATTGCGCCCGCAGCTGGTGAATGACACGCTGAATCGTGCGGAAATGGTCCGCGACCAGGACCACGGACAGCGCGGCGGACATGTCAGGGGCTGAGGCCGGTGTAATCGAGCTTGAACAGTTCGTATTCGTCCATCCGCACCTGCGCGGCGTCGCTCGCACCGCGAACGTACGCCACCAGCTCGCCGGCCGTGCGGAACACCGCACCGGTGAGGAGCGCCGGAATCGCCAGGACGCCCATGCCGTCACCGCGGCCGGCGCGGATCGCGGCCCCGAGCCGCGCGACGATGACGGCGGGAACCAGCGGCGTGGCCGCCGCGTACAGCAACCGGCGTGGGACAACCCAGCGCCGGCGCCGGCTCTCGCCGACCAGCAGGCCCGCCAGGTACCGCTGCTCGAACCACCATCGCGCCTGCGAGAGGTTGGCGTGGGCGATCACGGCCGACGGTTCGAACATCGTCCGGTACCGCCGCGCGCTGAAGATCTGCGCCAGGACGTCACCGTGCGAGAGCATCCGGTCGAGGTCGGCGTCGTGCGTCATCATGACGTCGCGCCGATACGCCACGTTCCACGTCGGGCCGGCGGCGATCTCGCCCCCGGGCAGGGTCCGGTGCCACGATCCGTAGTCCATCAGGTAGTTGGACCAGCTGATCGCGTTCTCGGGGTTGGCGTTCCGGAAGCCCGGGACGAGGACATCCCACGGCCGGTCCGCCGCGCGCAGA
Organism: Gemmatimonadaceae bacterium; assembly: GCA_013360595.1. Classification (GTDB taxonomy): domain Bacteria; phylum Gemmatimonadota; class Gemmatimonadetes; order Gemmatimonadales; family Gemmatimonadaceae; genus JABWBJ01. The sequence continues at coordinate 1,638 of JABWBJ010000380.1, forward strand.
ATCGCTTCCGCGAACGCCGGCTCGGGGAAGCTGTGCGTCTCACCAAGGAAGACGATCGGAGCCGTCGCGGCGCGGATCCCGGCGGCCCTGGCGCCGCCCATCGGCCAGATCGAGACGGGTTCGACGACCCGCGCCGCCGGGAAGTCGTCCGGGAGCGAGGCGCGGACCTCCGCGGCCTTCCCCGTCGGCGTGACCAGCACGACCTCGAGCGTCGACCGCGCTCGCAGGGCCTGGAGGTACGGCACCAGTCGGGCGATGGTCCGGGCGCCATCCGTGACGACGACGTACGAGAGCGCCGCCGTCACGGCGACGTGGTACCCACGCGCGGCGACGGGCGGGACCTTTCACGCGATGCCGGGGGTCCCTCGCGCCGACCGGGCCGCGGCCCCGGCTGGTATGCCACGGTCCGGCGCGACACCGAACGCACCGCGCGCATGGCGAACTGCTCCAGCGGGTAGGCGATTCGCCGGAGCCCCGACGCCTCGTAGGCATCGATCAGGCGGCCGGACAGCGAAGGCTCGGGGCGCCAGGCGCCCCACGGCGTACGGTCGAGGTAGCTGTAGAAGAGCCGGCGATGCCGGTTCCGGCTCGGAAAGGCCCACGGCTTTATGCTGCCCGCGAAATGCAGGATCCAGGGCCCGGCCCCACCGGCCGCGCCGTGTCCCGGGCGCCCGGCAACCTCCTCGAACGCTCCGGGGACGGCGAGGTTGCAGTTCCATGCTTCATCGAGCCGTCCCCAGCGCCCTGCCAGCACGACGTTCAGCCCTTCCTGGTCCCAGAAATACACGGACTGGTGGTGCGTCCGGAGATACGCCATCGCGCGTTCGGCCACGCCGTCGCGGCGCCAGCGGTCCACGTCGATGAGCATGACGCCCGCGTTGAAGTACGGCGCGTCCTTCGCGAGGCCGAGTTCGCGCCAGGGGCCGATGCCGAAGGATGACGACACGGTGGGAACGACGCGGTCCTGCACCGCGAGGGCATGATGCCCGTTCAGGTCGGCGTCCCACAGCGTTGCGATGTCGCCGAGGACGAGGAGGTCGCAGTCGAGCCATATCGCGCGCCGCACGCCGGCCGGCAGCAGGTCGGCGATCGCCAGCTTGTAGTACGTCGTGACCGACATGCGGCCCCAGATCGGGACGCCGGCGAACCGGGACGTGCCCGGCTCGAGCCAGCGCGCCCTGGCGCCGTGACGCGCCCACGCCGACGCAACGACTCCACCAACTCGTCCGGGTGCCCAGCGCGATGCTCGTCCAACACCCGGCGATCCTCGGGATCGCGC
>JABWBJ010000381.1 GCA_013360595.1 Gemmatimonadaceae bacterium
CCTGCTCCTGCGCACGCCGGGTGAGCGATTCGATGCGATCGTCCCGTGGCTCGTGCTCGGCGCCACGGCGCTGTTCGCGGTCCAGCGGCCCCTGATGTCGCGCGCCCGCGCTCGGTCGCACGCCGTCGCGGCCGATGATCCGGCCGGCCGCGCTCCCCCACCGGGCCTGCTCGCCTTCCAGTTCCTGGTGGCTGTTTACGGGGGGTATTTCGGCGCCGGAATCGGCATCCTGATGCTGGCCGCCCTGGGATTCATGGGCTTCACCAACATCCACCGCATGAACGGGCTGAAGAACTGGGGCGGACTATGCATGAACCTCGTGGCCGCGGCCGCGTTCGCCGCGAGCGGGATCGTCAACTGGCCGGTGGCCGTGGCGATGGCCGGCGGCGCCGTACTCGGAGGCTACGGCGGGTCACGCCTCGCCCAGCGTGTGGATCAGGAAACGGTGCGCCGCGCCGTGATCGCGATCGGCCTGGCAGCGGGCCTGTGGCTGCTGGGGAGTCGGGATGGGCCGAGTTGAGAGTTGAGAGTTGAGAGTTGCGAGTTGCGGAGCCGCACCGGTCAGCTCCGGTCTCAGTCCGCGACGCCGCGTTTCATCGCCAGCTTGACTCGATCGACGAACAGGTCGACTTCATCGGGCCGGGTATAGACGCTGGGGGTGATGCGGAGCCCGTTGAACTCCTCGTGCACGATGGGCGTGGTGCGGATCCGGTGCTTGCTCCAGAGCCAGGCGCCGAGCTTCTCGGAGTCGAGGCCTTCGACCTGGACCATGGCGATGCCGCAGGAGCGGTCGTCCAGGGGCGTATGGATCTTCACACGAGGGCTTTCGGCCAGGAGCGCCTTCGCCCACCGGTCGCGCAGGTACCGCAGACGCGCCGCTTTGCGCTCCAGCCCCATCCCCCGGTTGAAGGCGACGGCGACGGCGATGGCGTTGTGGTTGGCCGCGGGGTGCGTGCCGATCTCCTCGTACTTCCGGATGTTGTCGTCCATCGTCGAGGGGGCCGCCATCAGGGGCCAGAGTCCACGGATCCGGTCACGCCGGACGTAGAGGAAGCCGGTCCCGATCGGCGCGTGCAGCCACTTGTGCAGGCTCGTGCCGTAATAGTCGACGTCGAGGTCGTCGCGGACGAAGGGGAAGTGGGCGAAGGCATGGGCCCCGTCGATGAAGAGGGCGATACCATGCTCGCGGGCCACCTTCGCGATGGCCCGTACCGGCAGGATGTATCCGGTGAGGTTCGTGATGTGGGTGACTTCGATGACCTTCGTCCGGGGCGTGATCGCGGCGCGCACGCGGTCGACGATGTCCTGGTCGGAGCTGGGCGCGCCGCCGAGCGAGATCGACTTCACCACGATGCCATCGCGGCGCGCGCGCTGGTCCCAGGTGGTGAGCATCCGGCCGTAGTTCTGATTGGTGACGATGACTTCGTCGCCGCGACGGAGGTCGAGCCCGAAGATCATGATCTCCTGCGACTCCGAGGCATTGCGCGTGATGGCCATCTCCTCCGGATCGCAGCCGAACATCTGCGCGAGATCGCGCCGCACGCTTTCGATCCGCGGCTCCAGCACGGCCCACATGTGCTCGACCGGCAACTCGTTCGAGAAGCGCAGGTCGCGGATCATCGCCTCCATGACGTGCGCCGGCGCCGGGCTGCAGCCCCCGTTGTTCAGGTTGACCAGCGTGGGGTCGGTGTCGAACGCACGGGAGATCTCCGCCCAGTAGTCCTCTTCGGACGCCACGGTGCCCGCGGGCAGCCCCCGCACCCTCTCCTCCGCGCGGAACAGCGTCCGGAAGGCGCCACCATTCATGGCCGGGAGCGCAAACCCGGCGGCGAGTGAGCTCACGAAGGAGCGTCGGGTGGGCATGTGGGTGGAGGAAGGAGGGAGGCGTGAGGAAGCGGGGGCCGGGACTGTAAGTTGGGGGCACCGGCCGGGGGCGGAAAGCCCTCGGGCCCCGGCGCCCGGGCCCTCGTGGTCACGACGCCCTGATCCTGTCGACTTGCGGCAGGTCGAGCGTGAAGAAGAAGCGCGTGCCCTTCTCCAGCTCCGATTCAACCTGGAGTTCGCCCCCCATGGCCCGAATGAGCTTCTGGCAGATCGACAACCCGAGGCCGGCGCTCGAGAACGCGTAGTCGCCGGGGATCTGGCGCTGCCGGAAGGCCTCGAAGAGGCTGCCCATGACGTGGTCAGGGATGCCGCGGCCGGTGTCCTGGACCGCGAACTCGATTCGCGACCGGTCGAGTTCCCTGGTGGAGATGGTGACGGAGCCGGTGTTGGTGAACTTGATGGCGTTGGTCGCGAGGTTCAGCAGGACGCGGTTGAGCGCGGACGCGTGCCCCACGCGGACATCCGCCGACGGCCCGGTGGCCTTCATCGTCAGGCGCTTCTCTTCGGCCATGGGGCGCAGGATGTCCATGATCGACTGCAGCACGTCGGCGACCGAGAACGGCATGGACTCGGCGTCCACCAGGGTCGTGCCGCCGCGCGCCAGCTCGATGACGTCGCCGGCGAGGGCGCTCAGGCCGAAGGCCGCCGAGTAGACGAGGCCCAGCTGGCGCTGCTGCATGGGGGAGAGGTCGCCCCCGGCGCCCGCGCGCAGCCGTTCGGCCAGGATGAGGATCGATCCGAGCGGCGAGCGCATGTCGTGCGCCATCTCGACCACGAGCTGCTGGGCGTCCTGGCCGGTGAGCCGGGCGGCGAACCGGTGCGCGGCATCGAGGTCGAGCGAATCCTGCACGCTCTCGATGGCGCGGAGGATGGCGACGACGTCCTCCGGGTGCTCACGGACGTCGGCGGCCTCGGCCTGTTCGAGGAAGGCGCGCCGGAGCTTCTCGACCACCCGGCGGGCCGGCACGAACGGGGGCAACGTCGAGAGGTCGGCGCGGCCGCCGCTGGCGCTCGCCCGTACCGCGTCGCC
>JABWBJ010000382.1 GCA_013360595.1 Gemmatimonadaceae bacterium
AGTCGCGCGGCGCGCGGAGTATGCCGGGTACGGCGTCATCGTGAACGTGCAGGGTGACGAACCGTTCGTCCGTCCCGAGGCCATCGCCGGCGCCGTGGCGCTGGTGCGGAGCGGCCGGTTCGAACTGGCCACGTGCGCGACGCCCGCCGGCCGTGACGCCGCGGACAATCCCGACGTGGTGAAGGTCGTCTTCGCCGACGACGGCCGCGCCATGTACTTCTCGCGGGCGCCGATCCCGTGGGTTCGTGACCGCGCCGACGTCGTCCCGCTCGATGGACTCGTGAGGCAGCACGTGGGACTGTACGCGTACACCCGCGCCGCGCTCGAACGGTGGGTCGCGCTGCCCGTGCACGATCTGGAGCGCGCCGAGCGGCTGGAGCAGCTCCGGCCGCTCGCGGCCGGCATGGTCATCGGCGTGACCGTGATCGACGCGCCGCCCGTCATGGGGGGCATCGACACCGAAGCAGACCTGATGCGGGCCAACGCCCTGTGGGAGAACCTTTTCGCCGGACGACCCTGATGCAGAACGCACCGCGCCAGCAGGCCACCCGCTACATCTTCGTCACCGGCGGCGTCGTGTCGTCGCTGGGGAAGGGCATCGCCTCCGCGTCGCTGGGACGGCTCCTCGTGGAACGGGGCCTCTCGGTGACGATCATGAAGTTCGATCCGTACCTCAACGTCGATCCGGGCACCATGTCGCCGTTCCAGCACGGCGAGGTGTACGTCACCGAGGACGGCGCCGAGACCGACCTCGACCTGGGGCACTACGAGCGCTTCATCGACCGGTCGCTCTCGCAGTCGAACAACGTGACCACCGGCCGGATCTACCAGAACGTCATCCACAAGGAGCGGCGCGGCGAATACCTCGGCAGCACGGTGCAGGTCATTCCGCACGTGACGGACGAGATCAAGACGCACATGAAGCGCGTCGCCCCCGGCAACGACGTGGTGATCGTGGAGATCGGCGGCACGGTAGGCGACATCGAGTCGCTGCCGTTCCTCGAGGCGATCCGGCAGTTCCGGCACGAGGTCGGCCGGCAGAACGCGATCTTCATTCACCTCACGCTGGTGCCGTACATCGCGGCCGCCGGCGAGGTGAAGACCAAGCCGACGCAGCACTCCGTGCGCGAGCTCATGGAGATCGGTATCCAGCCCGATTTCCTGATCTGCCGCACCGAACGCGCGCTGTCCGAAGACGTCAAGCGGAAGATCGCGCTCTTCTGCAACGTCGAGTTCGGGAACGTGATCGAGAGCCGGGACGTGCCCACGATCTACCAGATCCCGCTGGCCTTCCACGATCAGGGCCTCGACGAGCGCGTCATGCGCCGCCTGGAGCTGGACGGCAAGGAGCCCGACCTCACCGCCTGGAGGGGCATGGTCTCGCGGGTCACGTCACCCCGGGACCGCGTCCGCGCGGCCGTCGTCGGCAAGTACACCGAGCTGGTGGACGCGTACAAGAGCATCCAGGAAGCGCTCGTGCACGGTGGCATCGCCAACGACGTCGGTGTCGACGTCTCCTGGCTGTCGAGCGACCTCTTCACGGATCCGGTCCGCGCCCGCGAGCTGCTCGCCGGCTATCACGCGCTCCTGGTCCCCGGCGGATTCGGTGTCCGGGGCGTGGACGGCATGGTCGAGGCCGTGCGCGCCGCCCGCGAAACAGGGCTGCCCTTCTTCGGCATCTGCCTGGGCATGCAGGTCGCCATCATCGAGTTCGCGCGCAACGTGCTCCAGCTGGCGGACTCGCACTCCAGCGAGTTCGCGCCGGAGTGCGGCAACCCGGTGATCGACCTCATGGAGGAGCAGAAGCACGTCACCGACATGGGCGGCACGATGCGCCTGGGGTCGTACCCATGCCGGCTGCAGCGCGGATCGCGCGCCGCCGAGATCTACGGAGTGCCCGAGGTGAGCGAACGGCACCGCCATCGGTACGAGGTCTCGAACGCCTATCGAGACCGCTTCGTGGCCAACGGCCTCCGCCTGAGCGGTCTGTCGCCCGACGGGTCGCTGGTCGAGATCGTGGAGCTGGAACACCATCCGTGGTTCATCGGGGTCCAGTTTCATCCGGAATTGCGCTCGCGTCCCACGCGCCCTCACCCCCTGTTCGCCGGGTTCATCGCCGCGGCAGCCGCCGCCCGGCGACGGTCGGCGGCGCCGGCCGCCGGGGCGCAGCTCGTGGAAGCCGCCGATTGAGCACGACCCGTGGCTTTCCACGCGACGCGCTGTTCCTCATCGCTGGCCCGTGCGTGCTCGAGGACGATGACCTGAACCTCCGCGTCGGGGAGATGCTGGCCCGCCTGGCGCCGCGGCTCCCCGGGGGCGTCGTCTTCAAGGCGAGCTTCGACAAGGCCAACCGCTCGAACGCGTCGGCCCACCGCGGCCCGGGACTCCAGGCGGGGCTCGAGCAGCTGGCCCGCGTGAAGGCGGCCACCGGCCTGCCCGTGCTGACCGACGTCCACCTCCCGCAGCAGTGCGCGGCGGTCGCGCAGGTGGCGGACTACCTCCAGATCCCGGCTTTTCTCTGCCGTCAGACGGATCTGCTGGAAGCGGCCGGCGCGACCGGGAAGCCGGTGAACGTGAAGAAGGGGCAGTGGATGTCGCCGGAGGCCATGGCGGGGGCCATCGCCAAGGTGCAGCGGGCGGCCCCCGACGATGATGGACGATTCACGGTTCACGATTCACGACTGGCCGTCACCGAACGCGGAAGCTTCTTCGGCTACGGCGACCTGGTCGTGGACATGCGGGCCGTTCCCCGGATGCGTGCGGCGACCGGGTGCCCGGTGATCTTCGATGGCACGCATTCCGTGCAGCGGCCGGGCCTCGGCGAGGGGGGCGCCAGCGGCGGCGCCCGGGAGTTCATTCCGGCCCTGACGCTTGCCGCGGTGGCGGCCGGCGCCGACGGGCTGTTTCTCGAGAC
>JABWBJ010000383.1 GCA_013360595.1 Gemmatimonadaceae bacterium
CACGACGCGCTTCACGCCGGCAGTCCCATCGGTTCCGGGAGCCCCAGGGCGAGGTTCGCGTTCTGGATCGCCTGGCCGGCGGCCCCCTTCACCAGGTTGTCGATGGCCGCGAAGACCAGCAGCGTCGGCTGGCGGAGTCCGCTCGCGCGGCGCACCGCGAGGCGCGCCACGTTCCGGCGCGTGACGTCCCGCAGCGCCGGCAGATCGTGGCCCAGCACGATGAAGGGTTCGCCGGCGTAGTCCTCGGCCCACGGGGCCTGGAGATCCGCCGGGAAGTCGTCGACGACCGGCACGGTGATTGTGGCCAGGATCCCCCGGGCGACCGGGAGCAGGTGCGGCGTGAAGAGAAGGTCCAGGTCCCCGCCCAGCGCCGCGATCGTCGCGCGCATCTCCGGCAGGTGGCGGTGTTCGTTGCCGGCGGCGTAGGCGCGGAAGTTCTCGGTGACCTCGCCAAAGAGCATTTCGGCCCGTGGCGAGTTCCCGGCGCCGGTCACGCCGCTCGCGGCGTCGGCCACGATCGTCGCCCCCGGGCGGATGAGTTCGTGCCGGATCAGGGGCGCCAGCGCCAGGAGAATGGCCGTCGGGTAGCAGCCCGGGTTCGCGATCAGCGGAGCGCCGCGGAGGTTCGCGCGATTCAACTCGGTGAGGCCGTACGGAATGCCATTGGCGCCATGACCGGGCCGGAGATCGGAGGACAGGTCAACGACGCGCGGTCCGGCGGCTCTGACACGGCGCACCCACTCGGCGGATGCCCCGTGTGGCAGGGCGCTGAACACCAGCTCGGCCCCGGCAACCGGCGCCTCCTCCGTGGCGACGAGCGTAACCGGTCCCGAGGGCAGCTCGAGGGCCTCGCCGCGGCGTTCGTTGGCGGTGGCGAAGGCGAGTTCCAGCCCGGGGTGGTCGGCGATGAGCGTGCAGAGTTCGCGCCCGGCGTAGCCACTGGCGCCGAGCACGCCCACGGGGATTCTATGCATGATTAATGCATATTCTTGCAGCAGCGCCCTGTCAACCGATGACCGTCACGTGATGCGCGGGGCGCGCCCCCGCGCTTACGGTCGCCGGGGGCCTGCTGCTAATGTCGGGACGCCACCCCTCGACCCCTGGTTCATCGTGAACAAGAAGCGCCGGCAGCACAGCATCCTCGAGCTCGTGGCGGCACAGCCGGTGGCCAGCCAGGAGGAGCTCCGGCAGCTGCTCGAGGACCGCGGCTTCGCCGTCACGCAGTCGACCCTGTCGCGCGACCTCCGGGAGCTGGGGCTGGCTCGCATCCCGACCCCGCAGGGCGCCCGGTACGCGTCGCCCGAGGCGCTCGGCGAGGACCACCGCACGGCCCTGGAGGACATTCTGCCGCAGTTCTTCGCGTCCGCGGACGGCGTCGGCGAACTCCTCGTGTTGAAGACCATCCCCGGGGGCGCGCAACCCATCGCCGAAGCCATCGACGCGCAGGCCTATCCCGACGTGCTCGGGACCATCGCCGGCGAGAACACGATCCTCGTCATCTGCCGGTCGGCCCCGGCGCGGGACCGCCTCGAGCGCCGCCTCGAGCGCCTCGCAAGAACCGAGAGCTGATCGGCGCGGCTCGTCCGTTGAAAACCCGCCTCGGAGTCGATTAATTATGCAATCGACTCACCTCCTTCACTGACCTCGCTTTCGGAGTCTCCATGCAGCGCATAGTGCTCGCCTACTCGGGAGGGCTCGACACCTCCATCATCGTGCCGTGGTTGCGGGAGCACTACGACGCGGAAGTCATCTGCGTGGCGGCGGATATCGGCCAGGGGGAGGGGGAGCTCGACGGCATCGTCGACAAGGCCCTGCGCTCGGGCGCGGTCTCCTGCACCGTCGAGGACCTCCGACAGGAGTTCGTGGAGTCCTTCGTGTACCCCACGCTCCGCGCCGGCGCGATCTACAACCGCAAGTACCTGCTCGGAACGTCCATCGCCCGCCCGCTCATCGCCCGGCGACAGGTCGAGGTGGCGCGCGCCGTCGGGGCCGATGCGCTCGCCCACGGCTGCACCGGCAAGGGGAATGACCAGGTTCGCTTCGAGCTCACGTACATGGCGTTCGCGCCGGAGTTGAAGGTCATCGCGCCATGGCGGGAATGGGACATCCGGAGCCGCGAAGATGCGCTGGCCTACGCCGCGGCGCGGAACATCCCTGTCGCCGCCACTGCGGCCAAGATCTACTCCCGCGACCGCAACCTCTGGCACATCTCGCATGAAGGCGGCGTGCTCGAGGATCCGAACCAGGCGCCGCCCAGGGATCTCTTCCTCCTCACCGTGGATCCCGAAGACGCGCCTGACGAGCCCGAGATCGTGACCATCGGATTCCGGCAGGGGACGCCCGTATCGGTGAACGGCCAGTCGATGAACGCCGTGGCGCTGCTCACGGAGCTCAACCGGATTGGCGGACAGCACGGCGTGGGCCGCGCCGACATCGTCGAGGACCGCCTGATCGGGATGAAGTCGCGCGGGGTCTACGAGACGCCCGGTGGGACGCTGCTCTATACGGCCCTGAGCGAACTGGAGATGCTCGTCCTCGATCGACGGACCCTGGCGGCCAAGGACCTGCTCGCCCCGCGGTACGCGGACCTCGTCTACGAGGGTCGGTGGTGGACCACGGAACGCGAGGCGTACGATGCGTTCGTCGACAAGGTGCAGGAGCGCGTCACCGGCACGGTGTCGCTGCGGCTGTACAAGGGCAACGTGGCCATCGCCGGCCGCGCCAGTGAACACGCGCTGTACGACGAGCGCTTCGTGACGTTCGGCGAGGACGACGTCTACCAGCAGAGCGACGCCGGCGGGTTCATTCGCCTCTTCGGGCTGCCGGCCCGCGTTCGCGCGCTCAAGGACCAGCAGCTCGCCGCCTCGGAACGCGCCGGGCGCAGCGGCCAGCCCGCCCGGTGACGGAC
>JABWBJ010000021.1 GCA_013360595.1 Gemmatimonadaceae bacterium
GCCTGGCCCTCATGCCGGGGGTGCGTCCCGAGTGGTTCCGCACGGTGCAGCTCGACAACGCGGCGCTGCTGGCGCGGCGGGTGTACGCGCGGCGGCTGGACCTGTTCGACTCGGTGTGGGTGCGGCACGGGCGGGATGTGCGGGCGACGATCGCAGCCGTTCGGGACGCGGTCCTCGGGGCCGGGGAGCCATTCGACGCGATCCGCCGGATCACGACGCGTGATCGGTGACTCGCGATTCGCGAATCGTGACCCGGCCGGCGAGCGCACTGACCGGCACGCGGCGCTTCGCCCACCCTCCCCACCCTCCCCACCCGCCCCGCGCTCCTCCGTCAGCCCGGCTCCCCGAACCGCCGCTGCATGAGGGCACGGAGGTCGAAGCCTCCCGCCGGTTCGGCGGACGGCGCCGGCGATTCCTCCGCGAACTTCGGCACCACGCGCTCCATCGTCTCCCGGACCCCGGCGTCGATGAAGCGCGAGAGCTGGTCGATCGTGTAGTCGGCCCCCCGGCGCGTCGAGTACGCGTTCAGGGGATAGGTCACGGCCAGGTGGTCGCGGGCCCGCGTCAGCGCGACGTACATCAGCCGGCGCTCCTCCTCCAGCTCGTCGTCGTCGCCCAGGGCGCGGGCCATCGGGAACCAGCCGTCCACGGCCCAGATCAGGAAGACCGCGTCCCACTCCTTTCCCTTGGCGCTGTGGACGGTGCTGAGCACCAGCGCGTCGTTCTCCTCGCCGGTCGTCCCCGTCGCCAGGTCCTGGGTGCCTTGGGGGGGTTCGAGCGCGATGGCGGCGAGGAAGGCGCCCCGGTCGGGGTACCCGCCCGCGATCGCCTGGAGCTGGTCCAGGTCGGCGAGGCGCGGCTCCACCCGGTCGTACCGCTCGCGCAGGATGTCGTCGTAGAGCACCCGGATCCGGGCGATGTCCCCCGTCACCTCGTTCCCGCCCGACGGCCGGGCGCGGAGCTCCGCCAGCAGCCCGGACAGCCGGGCCTGCGCCTGACGAGCGCGCGGGGGGGCCGGGAACCGGTCGAACGCGTCCAGCGACCAGGCCTGTTCGGCCATCGACGACACCACCGCCCGCGCGGTGGCTTCGCCGATCCCCGGCAGAAGCTGCAGGAGCCGGAACCAGCTCACCTCGTCGCGCGGGTTCTCGATCACCCGCAGGAAGGCCAGCACGTCCTTGACGTGCGCCGCTTCCAGGAACTTGAGCCCGCCCCACTTCTCGTACGGGATCTTCCGGTTCGTCAGCTCGATCTCGAGGTCGGCCGACATGTACGCGGCGCGGAAGAGCACGGCGATGTCGCGGAGCGGGATCCCCTCCTCGTGCAGCTCGAGGAGGCGCTCCACCACGAAGCGGGTCTGCTCCTGCTCGTCGCGCGTGGTGACCAGCCAGGGGCGCTCCCCGCCTTCGCGGCGCGTCCAGAGGTTCTTGGTGAACCGTTCGGCGGCCCGCGAGATCAGGGCGTTGCTCGCGTCGAGGATCGGCTGCGTGGAGCGGTAGTTCTGCTCCAGCGCGATCATCGTCGTGCCGGCGAACTCCCGGGGGAACTCGAGGATGTTGCGGAAGCTGGCGCCGCGGAACGAGTAGATGCTCTGGGCGTCGTCCCCGACCACGGTGAGGTTGCGGTGCGCGCCGCACAGGCCGCGCAGGATGCGGGCCTGGAGCACGTTCGTGTCCTGGTACTCATCCACGAGCACGTGGTCGTAGAGCGCGGCGATCTTCGGTCCGATCTTCGGGTGCTCCAGGAGGAGGCACCAGAAGACCAGCAGGTCGTCGTAGTCGACGAGATTGCGCTCGGCCTTGCGCGCCGTGAAGTCGGCGTAGATGCGCCCGAAGTCGGCTTCGTGCTCGGCGAATCGGGGGAACTCCTCGGCCAGGATCTCCGCGACCGGGATCCCGGTGTTGATGTGCCGGGAATACACGTAGTGGAGCGTTTCCTTCTTCGGGAACCGGCGCCTGGGCTCGCCGTAGCCGAGCTGGGCGCGGGAGAGCTGGATGAGGTCGGCGGCGTCCCCCTGGTCCATGATGGTGAAGTCGCCGGGGAGTCCGGCGGCCGCGCCGAAGCGCCGGAGGAGCCGGTGGGCGGTGCCGTGGAAGGTGCCGCCGTGGACCTGGCGGCTCCGGCCGCCGACGAGCTGGACGGCCCGGCCGAGCATCTCCTGGGCGGCGCGCCGGGTGAACGTGAGAAGGAGGACGCGTTCGGGGGCGACCCCGGACTGCAGGAGATGGGCGACCCGGTAGACCAGGGTCCGGGTCTTCCCGGTCCCGGCGCCGGCGACGATGAGGAGGGGACCCGCGCCGAAGGTGGCCGCCGCGTGCTGTTCGGGATTGAGCTCCTGCGCGAAGTCCCGTGGGGAGGGATCCGGGGGCGTCGTGGCCCGAGCGTAGACCTTCGGTTCGCCCATGATGAAAGGTACTGTGTCTTCAAATCGCTCATCGCTCGCCCTGTGACCCCCCGCACCGACCGCTCGTCGTTGCGGTCGGGTGGGGAGGTCAGTGGGGGGACATGGGGGCGGGTGACGGAGGGTCCGGTCGGTTCCGGGCCTGCCGCAAAGGGGAGGGCAAGGGTCGGGAAAGGTGGCCCTGGGGGGCTCGGCGGGCGGCCGGGCGTGGTGAGCCGGAGGCGGGCTATCTCACGGAATGAGAACGGCCTGAGTAACCGGTGCCTTCTTGACCCCCAATCCGGGCGCCGGTATTATCCGCGCCTGAAAATCGTTGGGAAATCACCGCCTGGCTGCGGAGGCGGGGGAAAGTGACGGTCCAAAGCGTGGTGGGGTCTTTCGTCTTTGACGAAGGCCGCATTGCGGCCTTGGTCCGTGCTTTCGTCGGTGCAGGTCTCCGGCAGGACCGCAGGCAGGTGTTCCGGTTTGTCGTCAGGCAGTACCACACACTCCAGAAGGGGGAAAGGATGCAGAAACTGTATCGCTCGTTGCTGGCGGCCGGCGCGGTCTTCGGACTCGCCGCCTGCGGTGACGACGTCACGGTCACGCCACCGCCTGACCCGGTCGCGATCGCGATCACGGGCATCACGGTGTCTCCGCCGAGTGCCACGATTCTGGTGGGTCAGACCACCACGATTTCGGCCTCGGTGCAGACGAATGGCGGCGCCGGACAAATCGACCTGACGGTGACCTGGTCATCGTCGAACACGGCGGTTGCGACGGTCAACGCGACGACCGGTGTGGTCACCGGCGTCAGCGCCGGCGACGCGGTCATCACGGCCCGCTCGAACGGCAACAACGCCTACTCGGCCGGTTCGGCGATCCGCGTGAACGCGCCGGCAGTGCTGCCGAACGCGCTTCTCGGTCTGACGGTGAACCCGACGGCCGCGTCGGTGCAGGCCGGCAGCCAGGTCGCGGTCAGCACCAACGTGCAGACCTCCCCCGGCGCGACGGTCACCTACGCCAACAGCTACAGCAACGCGAACTGCACGGGTCCGGCGACGGGCGCCAACCCGACGATCACGGCCGTGACGGTTGGCACGTGCGTCGTCACGATCACGGCGAGCGGTTCCGGCACGGGCCTCATCAGCAACTCGCTGACGGCTTCGGTTGCGGTGACCATCACGAGCCTCGGCTCGGCGCTGCAGAGCCTGACGGTGAACCCGACCAGCTGGGCCTCGGTTCCGGGTGCCTCGCAGGTCGTCACGACGACGCATGCGGCCGCGGCTGGCGCCACGGTCACCTATGCCAACTCGTCGAGCAACACGGCGGTCGCGACGGTGACGTCGACGGGCGCCAACCCGACGATCACGGCGGTCGGCAACGGTACCGCCCAGATCACGATCACGGCGACCGGTTCCGGTCCGAACCTCAACACGAACTCGATCTCGGCGCAGGTCTCGGTCAATATCCAGGCCGCGTCGGTGTCGATTTCCTCGCTCACGACCTGCATCGATCCTGACGGCCCGGGCCCGATGGTCTGCGCCGGCCCGACCCCGGTGAACCTCGCCGGCGTCATGGGTCAGATCGAAGCGACCCTGAACATCAACTCCGGGAACCAGCAGATCGCCTCGGTGGCCGTGTTCATGGGCCAGCCGGTGGCCGGCAGCTGCACGGTCGGCGTGACCTACACGGAAGCCGCGCGCCAGATCTTCGGCGTCAACGGCGCTCCGAACGCCCCTGTGACCCTGAGCATCAACACCGCCGAGTTCAGCGCCTCGTACGTCCCGAAGTGGCTGAACGGCCTCGAGTGCATCCAGGCCCGCCTCTTCCCGGTTTCGGGCCCGAACCCGGATGCTTCGAACACGATCCAGTTCACGCTGACCAACCCTGACGTGGTGTACTTCAACGCCACGGTCGGGACGACGGGCGGCGCGGCTGGTCTGCACCACACCGGGAACTCCGCCGTCCAGGCCTCAGGCCCGGCGAACACCTGGTGGCGTGGCGGCTTCACGTTCCGCGCGCACCCGGTGCTGTACTCGGGCGCCGCGAACGTCGTGAGCATCGTCTACACGTCGACGGCCTGCGGCGCAGTCGCCGCGACGGCGGCTCCGTGGACGGCCACCTTCTCGTGCGCCGGCGTCGAGTCGGCGCAGATGATCGCTGACGCGGTCACGATCAACTACGTCCCTGCCTACACGCTGACCGTCTCGCCGACGATGTTCGCGGGTCCGGCGAATCCGCCGTTCGTGCCGGGGAACCCGGTATACGCGGCGATCACCACCCGTGAAGACAACGTCGGTCCGCGCACGCACACGCCGCTGTACGTGGCGCCGGGTGCGGGCGGCTGGCACGGCAACGGTTCGGCGGGCGTCCTCCTGACGACGGCGGCGGTCGGTGGCACGGCGGCGATTGCGCCGACGAGCTACACGGTCACCGCGACGGACTTCGGCGTGGGCGGCGCGACGGCCGGCTTCGGCCTCTCCGCGGCTCCGACCATCACCGAGATGACGACGTCGGTGACGTTTGCCTCGGGCAGCACCCCGGCCGGCATCCCGCTGGCCGAGACGCTCAACCCGGTGCCGTACTTCCTGCGTGGCAACAGCACGTCGGACATCCTCGGTAACGGTGGTGTCGCGACGGTGACGGGCGCCGCTGGCGTAGTGGCCTGCGGCGGTGGTATCCCGGCCGGTTCGACCTCCATCTGCCGGTCGACCGATGCCTCGCCGTTCGGCGTCGACCTCATGGTCCTCGATGCGCAGTACGCGGATCGGGCCGCCTCGGTCACCCCGAACTACTTCCCGGGTGCGACCAGCATCTGGCAGGGTCTGAACGGCCGCATCTACACCCGGAACGCTATCACCGGTGGTGTCTCGCCGGGCGTTGGCGCCACGGGCCAGACGGTCACCGACTGGGATATCGCGGTGACGGGCCCGGATGGTCTGGCCGAAATGATCGCGATCGACGCGATCGACACCCGCTCGGGCCTCAACAACCCGACGGCGCTCACGCAGAAGATCGTTCGCCGCAACGCAGCCGGTAACACGACCTGCCTCGCGTTCGGCACGTACGCGATGAGCAACATTCTCGCCGACAACTACGTCCAGAGCGTGGCGCAGCAGTTCGACTGCGGTCTCGCCGCGGGCGCCCGCGTCGGTGAGTACACGTGGACCGGGTATGTCTCCGACCGCGCGGGCAATGCCCGCCTGGCCACCAGCGCGCTCACGCCGCCGCTCACCGGCGCTGTGACGTCGCTGTTCATGGCGATCGACGAGGCCCTGCCGAACATCACCGGCATCGGCTTCCAGACCGCGCTCTACACCGGTGGCCAGCCGGCGACGTACAGCTTCTCGGCCAACGACGACCTCGAGCTGTGGCAGGGGTCGGTCACGCTCACGTACGGTGGCCACGCGCCGATCAACTATCCGTACGGTTCGTCGGCGTACACCACGGGCGCCTTCGGCACTCCGTTCGACGGCACGTTCGTCAACGTCGTCAACGGCGCCGCCCTGACGCTCGGCTACTACATCAACCAGTTCGACTTCGCGACCACGGCGGCCTTCGTGCCGGGTGGCGCGCCCAGCGGTAACGTGGCCGGCTTCGCCAGCGGCACCGTGAACACTGGGGTGACGGCGAACGTGCGTGACGTGGCGGCGCAGTCGGCCGCGGTCCCGCTCGTCGCTCCGGTCCTCATCACGCAGCTGTCCGTGCGTGGTGGCGCGCCGGGTTACACGGCCATGATCGACTTCCGTGTGACGACCGTCAGCGGCACCAATGCGGTTACGGTTCGTGAGACGCTGCCGAGCTCCGTCTCGGCGCCGTTCTGCGACCGGATCGACATCTACGAAGTCGTCGAGGCGGGTGGCGATGCGCTCGCGGCTGGTATGGCTGCGAACAACGCCCTCATCGGCGACGACGCCGGCGACATGCTGGTCTACCGCAGCAGCATCGCGGTCAGCATCGCCGATCCGTTCACGGACAACGGCTTCCAGCGGTTCTACTCGCGGACGTCGTCGATCCACACTGACGTGGGTACCAGCTTCTACGTGGCGGCCTGCGTCAAGAGCGGCAGCGCTCTCTTCAGCCCGATTCAGAACTAGGCTGTCGAAGGCGTAGTACAGCTCGAACAGTCGGGCCCCGCCGAAAGGCGGGGCTCGATTGCTTTTCCGGCGGGTACACGCGACGTCCGAACGATGACCACGCCGCTTCAGACGGGGTCGATAGCTTCAGGGGCGCCCGGGCCCTCGCGCGCATCACGCGGGTCCTGGCGCCATCCCACTCAAACGCTGCTCATGGAGGCAATGTCGTGCTGATTTCAAAGCGTCGCTGGCCGGTGGCCGCGGCCGCCCTCGTGCTCGGGGCTGCCGCCTGCGCCGGCGGCGACGAGCGGACGGAACAGGTGCTGCCGGGCATGTCCCGCGACTCGGTCCTGGCGACCCTCGGATCATCCGTCCCGGGTGCAACCGCGGAGAGCGCCATGGGCGCCGACAGTCTCAGGAACGTCTGGCGGCGGACGCAGTACCTGGTGGACGGCGTCAACATCGAGGTCATCTGGTACTCGCCGTCCGGCGAGAAGAGGACGGCGGCCGACACGGTCCCCGAGGAGCGCGTGATCCCCGTCGTGCTGCTGGACGGGAAGGTCGCCGGCGTCGGACGCTCAGCCTATGACCGGGTCGCCGAAACGTACCGGCTGCCGAGGAACAGGTACTGACCGAGTAAAGAGTTGGGAGTTGGGAGTTGAGAGACCAGGGCCTCCTGCTGACTCCCAACTCTCAACTCCCAACTCTCAACTCCCAGCTCTCAACTCAGCCCCAAGCCCGAATCCCTCCGCCACGCCCGCTACCACCTGCCGCTTCACCTCCGCCATCTCGACGGCGCGCCCCAGTTCGGCCTCGAGCGAGGTCATCCTGACGCCCGGGATCCCGCACGGGACCATGAGGTCGAAATAGCGGAGGTCGGTGGACACGTTCAGGGCGAATCCGTGCCAGGTGACCCACTCCCGGGCATGGACGCCGATCGAGGCGATCTTCCGCAGGGCTGGTTGCGCCTCGGGGCCCTCAGGCGGGCCGCTGCTGCCTTCAGGGGCCCGTTCCGCGGCCGGAAAGGGCTCCGATGACCCACGAGGCGCTCCGGCCGTCCAGACGCCCGTATGGCCGGGATTCCGGGTAGCCGGCAGCCCGAGGCGGTCCAGCGCCTGGATGAGCGCCCCCTCGAGCTGGCGCAGGTACCAATGGAGGTCCGGTTTCAGTCCCCGGAGGTCGAAGACCGGGTAGCCAACCAGCTGCCCCGGGCCGTGAAACGTGACGTCACCCCCGCGCTCGACCTCGAACAGCTCGATCCCGTGCCGGGCGAGGTACTCGGCGGACACGCCGAGGTGGGCCGCCTTCGCGTTGCGGCCGAGGGTCACGACCGGGGGATGCTCGACGAGGAAGAGGACGTCCTCGGCCAACTCCCCGGCCATCCGCGCCCTTGCGGCCTCGCGCTGCACCGCGAGCGCCTCGGCATAGGGCAGGGTACCGAGGTCCTGGACGACGAGCGGAAGCAAGGTGGGGAATGGGGAATGGGGAATCGACAGCGAGATCCGTCACTCGCAACTCGCAACTCGCAACTGGCAACTGGCAACTCGCAACTCGTGCCCGGCGTGGTTGCCAGCCCCAGCCCCAGCCCCAGCCCCAGCACCAGCCCCAGCACGAGCACCAGCACCAGCACCAGCACCTCGCTGGTTGCACTCAGCCCTCAGCACTCGGCACCAGCCCCAGCACCCAGAAGCAGCCCCAGCAGGCAGCAATCAGCAACCAGCGTCAGGCGTGTATGACCTTCCCCATCGAGTCGAGCGCGGCCTCGGCGACCGCTTCGGCCAGGGTCGGGTGCGCGTGGATCGCGAGATCGATCTCCTCGACGGTGAACTCGTTTTCGCGCGCCACGGCCAGTTCGTGGATCAGTTCCGTGGCGTGGGCGCCGACGATGTGCGCGCCAAGGATTTCGCCGTACTTCGTGTCCCGGATGATCTTCACGAAGCCCTCCGTCTCGCCCGCCGTGCGCGCCCGGCCGCTGGCGGAGAAGGGGAACTTCCCGACCTTGTAGTCCAGCTTCTTCTCCTTGCACTGCGCTTCGGTCAGCCCGATCGACGCGACCTCGGGATGGCAGTAGGTCGCGTTGGGGATGTTCCCGTAATTCACGGCGTGCGCCTTGTGCCCGCCCAGCTGGTCGGCGAGCACGTGTCCCTCCCGGAATCCCTTGTGGGCCAGCATCGGCGCGCCGATGACGTCGCCGATGGCGTAGATCCCCTTCGCCGTCGTCTGGTAGGTCTTCGGATCCGCCTGGATGAAGCCGCGGTCGGTGAGCTTCACGCCGGCCTTCTCGAGACCGAGGTGCTCGACGTTCGGAGCCCGCCCGGCCGCCACGAGCACCACGTCCACGGTGATGTCCTGCTTCGCGCCGCCGGCCTCGACCGAAAACGAGACCGAGTCCTTCCCGACCTTCGTGTTCGCGATCCTGGCGCCGGTGAGCACGTTGATCTTCCGCTTCCTGAACGACCGGGCGAGTTCGGCGCTCGCGTCGGCGTCCTCGAGCGGAAGGATGGCCGGCATGACGTCGAGCAGCGTGACCTTCGAGCCGAAGGCGTTGAAGACATCGGCGAACTCGCAGCCCACGGCGCCGGCGCCGACGATCGCGATCGACGCGGGGGCCTTCTCCAGGACGAGCGCTTCATCGGAGGAGATGACGGTGGTCCGGTTGAGCTCCAGTCCGGCCTGCGGCAGCCCCTTCACACGCGAGCCGGTGGCGATGACGATCGCCTTCTTCGCCTCGTGCTTTTCCTCCTTGCCGTCGGCGCTCGTCACCGAGACCGCCATGCCTCCGGCCAGCGCCGCGGTGCCCTTGATCCAGGTGACCTTGTTCTTCTTGAAGAGGAACTCCACGCCCCTGGAGTTCTGGAGGCTGACGGCGCGCGACCGCTTCATGGCGACGCCGTAGTTCGTGGAGACTTCGCCCACGTTCACGCCGAAATCGGCCGCATGGCGCACCTGGTTGGCGAGCGCCGCCGAAGCGAGCAGCGCCTTCGCGGGGATGCACCCCCACAACACGCAGGTGCCGCCCAGGCCTTCGCGTTCGATGACCGCCGTGGAGAGTCCGAGCTGGCCGCAGCGAATGGCGCCGACATAGCCGGCCGGGCCGCCGCCGATGAAGATGACGTCGTACGAAGGCATGATGATGGGCTGTTGGCAGTTGGCAGAAGGCGCGGGGAAATCTAGGGAGCGTGGAGCGCAGAGCGCAGAGCGCAGAGCGCCAAGCGCCAAGCGCCAAGCGCAAGCCGCTGTTTCCGGCTGTCCGGCTTCCTCCCCGACCCACCGATCGCCCAAACTGCCCGCTGGGCTGCATCGACCCGCAAACGCCGCGGCCGGGGGGTCTTCCTGGCATCCAGCCCAGCCCCAGCCCCAGCCCCAGCCCCAGCCCCAGCCCCAGCACCAGCACCAGCTCCAGCACGCAGCCCCAGCAGGTAGCCCTCGGCCCCCAGCACCCAGCTCCCCGTACCCTGAACCCTGGCCCCCGTACCCTGCAGTCACGCCGCGTCGCGATTGTCGCCGGCATCCGCACGCCGTTCGCCCGCGCGGGGACCACGCTCAAGTCGCTGTCCGCGATCGAGCTTGGCCGCCTCTGCGTGGCCGAACTGCTGCAACGCACCGGCATCGGCGGCGCCGAGGTGGACCTGCTGGTCTTCGGGACCGTGGTCCACTCCGTCCAGGCCCCGAACATCGCCCGCGAAGTCTCGCTGATCCCGCACCTGTCCAAAGGCGTCCAGGCCTGGACCGTGTCGCGGGCCTGCGCGTCGGCGAACCAGGCGATCACCGACGCGGCCGACCAGATCGTCCTCGGCCACGCCGACTGCGCGATCGCCGGCGGCGCCGAATCGCTGTCGAACGTGCCGATCCTGCATTCGCGCGGCTTCTCCGAGGCGCTGGTCGCCGCCTCGCGCGCGAAGACCCTCGGCGGCCGCGTGTCGGCGCTCGCGCGGATCCGGCCACGCGACCTGGTCCCCGTCACCCCGGCCATTGCCGAGCCCACCACCGGCGAAACGATGGGCGAGTCGGCTGAGAAGATGGCCAAGATCAACCACATCTCTCGCGAGGAGCAGGACCAGCTCGCGCTGCGGTCCCATCGACTCGCCCACGCCGGCACGGCCGATGGCCGGCTGGCCGCCGAGATCATGCCGGTCTGGCCGCCGCCGGCGTTCGAACCGGTGTCCGCCGACAACGGGATCCGCGAGGACACGTCGATCGAGAAGCTCCGCGAGCTCAAGCCGGTCTTCGACCGGCGCTACGGAACCGTCACCGCCGGGAACTCGTCGCCGCTCACGGACGGCGCGGCGGCCGTGCTGCTGATGAGCGAGGAGAAGGCGCAGGCACTCGGCATCGAACCGCTCGCGTACATCCGGTCGTACGCCTACGCGGCCCTCGATCCCGGCGAACAGCTGCTGATGGCGCCGGTGCTGGCGGCCCCGGTGGCGCTGGCGCGCTCGGGCCTGTCCCTGGCCGACATCGACCTGGTGGAAATGCACGAGGCCTTCGCGGCGCAGGTGCTGTCGAACCTCCGGGGGCTGGACTCGGATGAATGGGCGGCCCGCGCGGGAACGCGGCATGCGGTCGGCGAAGTGGACCGCGCGCGGCTCAACGTCATGGGCGGGAGCATCGCCATCGGCCATCCGTTCGGCGCCACCGGCGCGCGCATAACGACCACGCTGGCCAATGAGCTGGCGCGGCGCGGCGGCCAGTTCGGACTCATGACCGTCTGCGCGGCCGGCGGGCTCGGCTTCGCCATGGTCATCGAACGATGAACGCGCTGACCCTCACCGTCGACGATGGCGTCGGGATCGTCACGTTCGACGCCCCCGGCCAGGCGCTCAACATCATCTCGCGTTCGGTCAGGAACGAGTTCATCGCGCTCTTCCAGCAGCTCGACGCCGATCCGTCGATCCGCGCGGCCGTGCTCATCAGCGGCAAGCCGGACGCGTTCATCGCCGGCGCCGATATCGAGGAGTTCCTGGACTGGAAGACGGCGGCGCAGGCCGAGTCGGCGAGCCGCGAGGGGCATGCGCTGCTCGACCGGCTGGAGCGCCTGCGGACCCCGGTCGTTGCCGCCATCCACGGCGCCTGCCTGGGCGGCGGCCTCGAGGCGTCGCTGGCCTGCCCCTGGCGCATCGCGACGGACCATCCGAAGACCGTGCTCGGCCTTCCCGAGGTGCAGATCGGGCTCTTCCCCGGCGCGGGAGGCACGCAGCGGCTGCCGAGAACGATCGGCCTGCAGGCCGCGCTCGACATGATCCTCACCGGCCGGAACGTCCGCGCGAAGAAGGCGCTCCAGATCGGCCTGGTCCACGAACTCGTCCATCCTGCCATCCTGCGCGACGTGGCGATCCTCCGCGCGCGGGAACTCGCCGATGGTTCGCGAAAGCGGAACGCACGCCTGAAGCCGGGCGGCCTGCGGAACGCGTTGCTCGACGACAATCCCGTCGGGCGCGCCATGGTCCTGCGCAAGGCGCGGGAACAGGTCCTCACACGCACGAAGGGGAATTACCCAGCGCCGCTGGCCGCCATCGACGCGGTGGCCGCCGGATTCCACGGCCGTGAGCACGGATTCCGGGAGGAAGCCCGGCGCTTCGGCGAGATGGCGATGACGCCCGTGTGCCGCGAGCTGATCTTCCTCTTCTTTGCGACCGCGGCCCTGAAGAAGGACACGGGCGCTCCGAGCGCCGGCGCGGAGGCGCAACCGGTCGAGCGCCTCGGGATTCTCGGCGCCGGCTTCATGGGCGCCGGCATCGCGTCGGTGGCGGTGCAACAGGGCGCCATGGTGCGCCTCAAGGACGCCGACCTGGGGAGGGTGGGGAAGGGCATCGCCGCCGTCAGCGCCGTGCTGCAGGAACGGGTCCGGAAGCGGCAGATGACTCGCCAGGAAATGGCGGATCGCCTGTCGCTGGCCGGCGGCACGGCAGACTACTCCGGCTTCGGGGCGGTCGATCTCGTCATCGAGGCGGTGTTCGAGGACCTCGCGGTGAAGCACGCGGTCCTCCGTGAGGTCGAAGCGGTGATCCCGGACCACGCGATCGTCGCGTCCAACACCAGCACCATCCCGATCTCCAGGATCGCGGACGCGTCGCACCGGCCGGAGCGCGTGGTCGGCATGCACTTCTTCTCGCCGGTGCACAAGATGCCGCTCCTGGAAGTGATCACGACACCGCGGACACGCCCCGACGTGGTGGCAACGGCCGTCGCCTTCGGCCGGGCCTTGGGCAAGACGGTCATCGTCGTCAACGACGCGCCGGGCTTCTACGTGAACCGGATCCTGGCGCCGTATCTCAACGAGGCAGGCGCCCTGCTCGACGCCGGCGCCCCCGTCGAGGCGATCGATGCCGCCATGGAACAGTTCGGCTTTCCCGTCGGGCCGCTGACGCTGCTCGACGAGGTCGGCCTCGACATCGCGTCGAAGTCCGCCGCGATTCTCCACGAGGCGTTCGGCGAGCGTCTGGCCCCGGCGCCGGCCATGCGCGCGATCGTCTCGGCGGGGCGGACCGGACGAAAGGGGAAGTCGGGCTTCTACACGTACGACGCGACGGGGAAGAAAGGCGCGGTGGACGCTTCCGTGTACTCGCTCCTGGCCACGCCGAATCGCTCGCCCATCCCGCCCGAGGAGATCCGCCAGCGGTGCGCGCTGGCGCTGGCGAACGAAGCCGTGCGCGCCCTCGAGGAGGGCGTCGTTCGATCACCGCGGGACGGGGACATCGGAGCAGTCTTCGGCATCGGCTTTCCGCCCTTCCGGGGTGGACCCTTCCGGTGGATCGACGCGACCGGGGCGGCCCGCGTGGTCAGCGAGCTCGAGGATCTTGCCGCCCGCTTCGCGCCGAGGTTCTCTCCCGCCGAACTGCTCCTCTCGATGGCTCGGCGGGGTGAGCGGTTCTACCCGGCCGAGGGGCGCCCGGTCGGATAGGGCTTTGTGACGCGCGCCGCGGCGTGGCGCCCGGCCGCGGCGCCACCTTGTAGGGTCGCCCGGAGAAGCCTTCTACCGGAAACCGGGCCGTGGGGGCATCTTGCACCGGACGCGGTGACGCGCCGCGGACTCATTCCGCAAGCCGATATCGGACAAGAAGTTGCGCACGGGCGCCACCTGGACTGACGCCGAATCGTTACCGGGGATTGACGAATGACGCTGACGCGGGGTCTTCCTATCCAGAACGACAGCGATGCCGAGGTAGTGGCACGCGTCCTGGAAGGGGACTCCCGGGCGTACGCCATTCTCGTCTCGCGCTACCGGGCCCAGTACGGACGGTACGCGGTGCGAATGCTCGGCAGCCGGGAGGATGCGGAGGAGGCGCTGCAGGATGCCTTCGTCCGGGCCTATCGGTCGCTGGCCAAATGCGATGATCCGGAGCGTTTCGGTCCGTGGTTCTTCCGCATTCTGGCCAACCGCTGCCGGACTGCCGGAACGCGGCGGAGTCGCCGGGAGAAGACGTTTGTCAGCGATGACATCGCGCTTCACGGGGCCTCCGAGGAGCATCCGGCCGAGCGAACGGCGTGGCGGGAGGAGCTGGAGCGTGCGCTGCAGCGGCTGGACACCGACCAGCGCGAAGCGTTCCTCCTGAAACACGTCGAGGACCTGGGGTACGACGAAATGGCGACGCTCACGGGTGTGGGCGTTTCGGCTCTCAAGATGCGGGTCAAACGGGCGTGCGAGCGGCTCCGTCTGCTGCTCCATGAGGTGCAAGGTGGCTGAACAGCTGAGGGATCCATTCATCGAGCAGATCGCGGCCGAGTTGAGGCGTCCCGTGCGCCTCGACCCGCGCTTTGACGATCGCGTGATGGCGGCGCTCGAGGCGCCGGACGTGATCCCGCTGCATCCGGATCGGCAGACGCGCCGTCCGTGGATCGCGCGCCCCTGGACGATTCGCGTGTCGCCGATTGCCGCCATGGCGGTCGCGGCGGCTTTTGTCGGCGCCGTTGCGATCGGCGCCTGGCAGTTGCGGCCGATCGACCAGGTGCAGATGGCGTCTCAACCGGCGGAGCCGGGGGTGCTGATCCCGGTGGCCACCACGGACGGGGAGCCGATCGTCGTTCAGCAGTTCACGTTCCACCGCAAGGGAGTGAAGTCGATCGCCCTGGTCGGCGAGTTCAACGACTGGGACGAGACCGCGACGCCCATGACCGAGGTCTCCGAGGGCGTCTGGGAGGTGTCGTTGCCGCTGCGGGCCGGAACGTACGAGTTCCAGTATCTGGTGGACGGGCGCCGGGAGACGGATCCCACGCTTCCCGAGCGGCCGAGTGACTTCGGCTCGCCGAACTCCGTGATCACCGTCAGTCCGAGGGTGCGCTGATGCGCCGCCTGACGGCCGCGGCCCTCGTCTTTGCCGGCGCCTTCGCCGCCGCCGGGTTCACGGCGCTGGCTTCGGACGCGCGGATCGAGACGCGGGTCGACGCGCGCATCCGCGCCATGGTGGGTGCGCTGGCCGATTCGCTGCAGCGTGAGGGAGTGCCCGCCGAGCCGATGATCGACTACGCCCTGGAGGGCACGCAGAAGCGTGGCGCGCCGGAGGTCATCCTTGGCGGGGTTCACAAGTGGGCCGCCGATCTGCGGCGGGCTCGCCGGGCCCTCGGACCTAACGCGACACCGGCCGAGATCACGGCGGGGGCGAAGGCGCTGCGGGCCGGCGCCGACGAGCAGTCGCTGACCCGGCTGCGCGATCGCAAGGGCGACGTGCGCTACGCCTCGGCGCTGAACACGGTGGCGTACATCATTCCGCTTGGCGTGCCGGCGGACACCGCGACCACGATCCTGGTGAATCTGGCGCTGGCGTCCGCGACCGACGCGCAGCTGGCCGAGCTGCAGGCGGCGGT
>JABWBJ010000384.1 GCA_013360595.1 Gemmatimonadaceae bacterium
TCCGCGTCCCGGCGCCCGGCGACCGCGGCCTGGCGTCGCCGCAGGCGCCGCGGAGCGCGTCAGCGACGCCCGGGAAAGCGAAACAGAATGCCGATCTCGGGTGCCCAGTCCGTCGCCTTGGACGTGGCGCCGACCGCGGCGTTGAGCTTCAGGGTCGCGAATCGGGTGAGGCGCACCTGCAGCTCACTGATCCATTCCATCTCGTCCTGGGTTCCCTCGAGGCCCGTGTAGAACCGGAGTCGCGACGAAAGGGCCCGGATGAACTCGACCGCATACTCACCGAGCGCCACTTTCCCGTCCGCCTTGGCATACTCTGCCGCGACCCGCACGGCCACTGTACCGATCGAAAACGACCGGATCGCGCCGGTCCCGAACTTGAACTCCCAGTCTTCGGTGCCGATGAGCTTCCGGCCGCGGTTCGGCGCGACGACTTCGAGGTAGCTGAACACCTCGGGAACGCGCGCGGTCCCGTCCGTCCAGCGGAAACGAAGCTGGCCCTCGACGTCGCCGAGCCCCGACTCTTCCAGCACGGCGGGCATCGCCGACGGGTCTCCGGCGGCGCGTTCCAGTCGGGCCGAGATCGTCGCCGCCTCGAACTCCACGGCCAGGCGGTCGCTGATACCGTACGCCACGAACAGGAGCCTCTCGCTCGCCCGGTACTTCCCGCGGAAGTCCTGCGCCAGCCCGTAGCCGAGTTCCGAGGGTTTGTACTCGTGATTCCGGTCCCGATAGGCCTCGAAGAACGGGTACACGAGGAGTTCGCCCCGGGCGATGTACGTCGCGAACATGGAGGTCGGCTGGCCCGCTCCGCGGTCCCGCTCCCGCGGCGATTCAGGGGCTTGCGCCCCCAGCGGTGTCCCGATGACAAGGCCGATCGTGGCCACAACCGCAGAGTGCCGCACGGTGACTCCGGAGGTAGAGGGAAGCCCGCCGGCACGAAAGGACGGCGCGATGAGGCGGCCGTTCGTGTCGGTGCTGCACCGATCGAACCCGCGAGGACCGAACCTTGTGACACGCGGTCCAGTGCGTGCTACGTTGGAGGCATGATGGTTCTGCCGGCCGCCCTGCTGTGTCTGACGGTTCAGGCCTCGTCACCGGCCGTTTCCCTGCGCATCGAGGTGCGGGACGCGTGGTCGGGCGAGCCCGTCGCGGGGGCGCTGGTGGAGCTGGCCGACGTTCCTCGGCGCGCGTTCACCGCCGCTGACGGCCGCGTTGCCTTCAGCACCCTGGCGCCGGGGCCCTATCACGTTGCCGTCCGGCGGATCGGCTACCACCCGCGGGCGCTCCACGCGCTCCTTGGCAGCTCGGGGCTCGATCTCGCCGTCGTGATGACGGCGCACCCCGTGTTCCTGGCGGGTCGCCGCGTGGAGTCGCCCCGACGGCTCATGTTCGGCGACGTCGTCCGTGGTGACTCGGTGCACCTGGCGGACCGTGTGGTCACTGCGGGGGCGTTGCGCAACAACCCGCTCCTGTCCGAGCCCGACGCGTTGCTGGCGGTCGCCGGCGGGCACGCGTCGACGCGACCCGAATCACCGGGCGGCCTCATTGTGCTTGGGGGGGCGTCCGACCAGGTCGCATACCTTGTGGACGGGATTCCCGTCTTCAGTCCGTACCACACCGGCGCGGTATCGGGCGGGCTCAACCCCGATGCGCTGCAGGCCGTTGGGTTGCACGTATCACCACGCCCGGCCGCGGATTTCGACGCGCTCGGGGGCGTATTCGCCGGGCACACGCGACCGGGCGCCGGGCGCACTGCCGGTAGCGGCGGCCTGTCGACCAGCCAGTCGCGCCTGACGATCGACCTCCCGCTCCCGACGTCAGGCGGACTCCCGGCGGATCCAGGAATGCCGGGTGGGCTCCTGCTCAGCGGTCGGATGCTGTTCCCGGGCCTGGTGCTTCCGAAAGGCGAGCCGAGCGAGATCGACGCTGATGGGTCCGACGGCATTGCGAAACTTGCCGTGCCAGTGGCCGGTGGCCTGCTGCAACTCCTCGCGGTCGGCCTGCAGGGCAGCGTCACGGCGGCACGCAGCGAATTGACGGCGGCGGATGGCGGGCCGGCGGGCCGGCACGAGCTCGAGTGGGGCTCCCGGTCACAGGGCCTGATGTGGGCCGGGTCGACCCGAGCGTGGCAGTCCGCGGCCCGCCTGTGGCGGGCTTCGACCAGCACGAACGTGCGGTGGCTTGCCGACAGCGGCGCGACCACGGTGCGATCGTCGTTCGCGGAAGTTGGGGGACTGGCGCAGGTCGTCCGAGCGGACACGGCCGGCGAGTGGATCCTGTCGGCCCGGCTTCAGATGCGGCGCTCGGTGTTCGAGCGGCGGGCGGGCTCGATCCACGCGCCGCTGGCTGCGCGACAGCCGGCGACCCTCGCGTCCTCGCACGTGGCCCGGCGCCAGCGGGTGGGAGAGAGGATCGACATCTCGCTGGGCGGCGTGGTCTCCGGATACGGGGACGGATGGCGGGGCGCCCCGTACGTGGACGTGCGCTTCGTCGCCAGCGACCGACTGAGCATCGCGGTCAGCGGCGCGCGGCGCTTCCAGTTCGTGCAGACGCTGAGAAACCCCGAGTCCATCGTGGCCAACATTCTGCCGGTCGAGTTGCTCGTGAACGCCGGGGGCGCGATGCCGGTGGCCCGAAGCGACATGGCCATTCTGGCGGCAGAGATCCGTCCTGCGGCAGGCAGCACGATCCTCGTACGGGGGTGGAGCCGGCGCCTCTCCGGTCTGGCGCTTCCCGCGGCGGGCGGCGACGACCTGGCGGCGCATTCCATCTCGGCGGGACATGGCCGGGCACGCGGGTTTTCGATCGATGCCACGCTGGCCGGCGCGCGCTTCGGCGCGCTGGCCAGTTACGCCGTGCAGCGGGTTCGCGCGTCGGTGGGCGACACGTCCTGGACGCCG
>JABWBJ010000022.1 GCA_013360595.1 Gemmatimonadaceae bacterium
GCCGCCTCAGCGCGCCGCCCGCTCCACCCAGTCCGCGCGCGCCGAATCGAGCTTCACCCGCTCGATCAGCAGCGGCGCGCCCACATCGCTCGACGCCGCGCGCAGCAGGTACACCGGCCGCCCCGCGTGACGCGACAGCAGAAGGGTGTCACGGCCGTGCAGGTCGCGCGCGTACAGGTTCGACCCCGTCTCGCGCGCCAGCAGAGGCGCCAGGAACGTGTACCCGGCGCGATCCTCCGCCACGCGCCGCTGGCACACCGGCCCATACACCGCCCCAGGCAGCACCCGCTCTGTCCGGTCCGGCGACAACGTGCTCTCGACGAGCCGTAGCGAGTCGCCCGTCAGCGCCCGCAACCGATCCGTCGCCACTGATCCCCGCTGGCCGCCGCGCTCCAGATCGGTCACCGCCTCCTCCAGCACACAGGTATCCACTGACCGGTAGATGGCCTCCGCATCGCTCCGCGATACCCCCAGCCCCCACAGCCGCGCGATCAGCTGGGCCCCCCAACTCTCTCGCACCAGGATCACCGCCCCCTCGATACCCGCCCGCCCCGCCGGCGCCAGATAGTCGTGCCGCATCGACGAAAGTCCGCCCGCGTACTGCCGCGCCCGAACGGGAATCGACACCACACCTGCGACCACCGCGCTCGTCGCATACACGAGCCACACGAACCGGTCCGGCCCCCATCGCCCGGGCCACCGCGCCCGCACCAGTCCCGGCAGCCGCGCCGTCCACAGCGACAGCAGCGGCAGCAGCAGATAGAAGAACCGCGGGCCAAGAAAGAACCCATCGTGCCAGTACAGGAAGTAGCCCAGCACCAGCATCGACGACGACGCCAGCAGATACCGGTCAAATGCGCTCAGGCCACGCGCCAGCGCGAACGACACCGTCGCCGGCAGCAGGGAAGGGAGGGGCGACTCGAAGAGGTACGTCTGCAGTCGGAGAAAGTAGAGATTCACGAGCTCGAGCCCGCGCGCTGGCGTATGCGTGACGCCCCACGGCGCAGCGTGAAATCCGAGCCCGTGGCTCGCACCCCAGAGCAGCTCGTACCCGAACAGCAGTGGGTCGCCTGTGGTCGCGACGTTGTACGCGAGCACCCCGGACGCCGGCACCGCCACCCCGATGCCCGCCGCAACCAGGTCGCGCACCCGCGTCTCCTTCCGAACCGTTCGCCAGAGCAACCACGCGCCCGCCGGCAACGCGAACGCCGCTCCATCCACCGGGCGAATCGCGGCCATCATGCCGAAGCA
Organism: Gemmatimonadaceae bacterium; assembly: GCA_013360595.1. Lineage (GTDB taxonomy): Bacteria > Gemmatimonadota > Gemmatimonadetes > Gemmatimonadales > Gemmatimonadaceae > JABWBJ01. Next base: position 1,252 of record JABWBJ010000022.1, read on the forward strand.
GAACCCGACCGCCAGCGCAATCGTCGTGCGCGGGGCACCGTCACCCGCCGTCAGCCGATGCAGGCCCCAGAACGCGAGACACAGGAAGGCGAGCGTTGGCACATGGTTCATGTGGGAGCCGGCCATGAACGCCATGAACGGGCTGGCCGCCATCAGCATCGTCGCCCCGAGTGCGATCCCCGGCGACCGTTCGCTCGCCCGGGCGAGCCGCCACCAGGCAACCACCGCCACGGCACCGAACACCGGTCCGGTGAGCCACGGCCGGCCGGTCAGGACGCCCGGCACGAGCATGAGGGGACCGCCGGGCGGGAACTGCGAAAACACCTTGCCGTTCACGTCGACCACGTGCAGGGCACTGAAGAACTCGGGAACGGCATCGGCAGCACGCGCCAGCCGGCCTTCGGCGAAGATCCGCGCCTGCATCACCTGGACGATCTCGTCGATCAGCAGCGGCCGCCCCGACAGCACCGTCACCGCCACGATCGCGTAGGCGGCGAAACAGACGATCCCCAGCGTTGCCGCGGTGAGACCGGCGTGATCAGTGGCCGCCTGCGCCAGTCGCCCGGACCACCCCGAGGGCCACCAGTCGAGTCGCCGCCCGACGAGGAACAGCACGAAGCCGCTCCCCAGCGCGATGGCTGAACCGCTGGCCCACTCCGCCGCCGTCACCCCGAACCACTCGGCGCCATGTCCGCCGGCGATCCAGTTGGCCAGCGGCAGCAGGCCCAGCACCGCCAGAGCGAGGGCCCAGGCTCGGGCAAGGGAGATCCCGAAGCGGTGGCTCAGCGCGCCTCCGACCTGGGAATGTCGCGTGGATGAGCGATCCGCACGGCGGGCCTCACGCGAACGCGCGGGACCGGGCGCCTTCCTGCCGGCGTCGCTCGAGTTCGATCAGGAGGTTCTGGAGGTCGCTCGGACTCACGCCGGGAATCGACGCGGCCTGCGCCATCGACGCGGGCCGGCGCGCGGCCAGCTTCTGGCGCGCCTCGGTCGACAGCGAGTGCAGCGCTTCGTAGGGCAGGTCGGGCGGGAGGGCCAGGGCGGCCAGCCGGCGCAGCTTCTCCGCCGCCAGCCGCTCGCGCTCGAAGTATCCGGCGTACTTGAACTCCAGCTCCACGCTGATCACCGGCTCGCGCTCGTCAGGCAGCGCGATGCCCGCCACGGCGGCGACGCGCTCGAGGGTGACGGCGTGCCGGCGAACGAGTTCGGCCACACGCACCGGCTGTCGGAGCGGCGCACTGCCGAGCGATGCGAGGAGCGGATTGGCGGCGTCAGGCGCGACGACCGTGTCGCGGCACTGGCGCTCGAGAAGCGCCCGCTGCTCGCGGGCCTGGTCGACGCGCCCCCGTTCCGCGGCCGTGTACAGTCCCAGGTCCATGCCCATCGGGGAGAGCCGCGCGAGGGCATTGTCCTGCCGGACCGTCAGGCGGAACTCCGACCGCGACGTGAAGAGGCGGTACGGCTCGTCCACGCCGCGCGTGACGAGATCATCGATCAGCACTCCGATGAACGACGTCTCCCGTCCGAGGACCACGGAGTCGGCCCCCAGCGCCCGGCGACCCGCATTGAGCCCGGCCACGAGCCCCTGGCCGGCGGCTTCCTCGTAGCCGGTCGTCCCGTTCACCTGCCCCGCCAGGAAGAGCCGCTTCAACCGGCGAGACTCGAGGGACGGCCACAGCTGCGTCGGGGGGAAGTAGTCGTACTCGATGGCATAGCCGGCACGGGTCATCTGGACCCGCTCCAGTCCGGGAACGGTCCTCAGGATCTTCACCTGCACGTCGGCGGGGAGTGACGTCGACAGGCCGTTCACGTACAGCTCGGTCGTGTCGTGGCCTTCCGGCTCGAGAAACAGCTGGTGCCGTTCCGCCTCCGGGAATCGCACGACCTTGTCCTCGACCGAGGGGCAGTAGCGGGGACCCTTCGCGCTGATGGCCCCTCCGTACATCGCCGACTCGGAGAGGTGTTCCCGGATGATCTCCTGGCCGCGGTCTCCCAGGTGCGTGATCCAGCACGGGAGCTGTGGCGGATGGCGTGTGCGCCCGCCGTGGGTCCGCCGCACGGCCCAGAAATGGGACCACGAGTAGTCGAACTCGTCGACCTCACTCGCCTGCCGCTGCAGGCCTTCGAAGGCGACCGTCCGGCCATCCACGCGGGGCGGAGTCCCGGTCTTGAACCTCGCGACCTCCATGCCCGATTCATCCAGCTGCTCGGCGAGGCTCACCGTGGCCGCCTCGCCGGCGCGGCCGCCGGAGACGCGCGTCCCGGTGCCGATGTGGATCCGGCCCCGCAGGAAGGTGCCCGTCGTGAGGACCACGGCGCGCGCGGCGAACCGCCGCCCCTCGACCGTCTCCACGCCGGCGACCTCATCGCCGTGCAGGATCAGGCGCGCGACCGTCCCCTGAATTGTGCGCAACCGCCCGTGCTCCTCGAGGAGCGATCGCACCGCCCGCCGGTACAACCCCCGGTCGCACTGGGCTCGCGGCGCCCACACGGCGGCACCCTTGCCCCGGTTCAGCATGCGGAACTGGATCATCGCAAGGTCGGTCGCCCGGCCCATGATGCCACCCAGCGCATCGACCTCGCGAACCACGGTGCCCTTGGCGACGCCACCGATCGCCGGGTTGCACGACATCTGGCCGATGGTCTCGAGGGCGCTCGTGATGAGCGCGACGTCACAGCCCAGCCGCGCGGCGGCGACGGCGGCCTCCGTACCGGCGTGCCCGCCACCGATGACGATGACCTCGAACTCGGCCTCGACCGGAGGCGTGCGCTGAGCGGACATTCGGATGAAGGTAAGCGGGGCAGGGGGCTCGTGCACCCGTCCGCGCCCAGGCACATTGTCGCGAACGGAATCGCTCGATGCCCCTCGCTCTCCCGCCACAACTGCCGTCCGTGCTCATCCGTCGCGCCGCCTTCGAGCGCGCCGGGCTCACCCGCGCGGCGATCGATCAGCGACTGGGACTCACCGACGAGGAGTTCCGTGTCGAGGGCGGGCTGATCGTCGTCGGGCCGGTGCTCGACGAAGACGGACTCGCCGCCTTCGTCACCGACCTCGAATCGGCTGGGCTGGTGTACTACGAGGACTTCTTCGACTTCAGCGGAAACTGGCCCGACTGGATCCGGGTCTTCGTGGGCCAGGTCTGAGGGTCAGTGCGGAACCGGTTCCCGGACTGCCGGCTCCGACGTCACGGCTCCCCGGCGGAGGACGCCCTGCCAGCCGCAGCGGAGGCACCAGCGCTTCCGGAACCACGGGAGGCAGCGATCCAGTACGGGTGACCGGAGGCGGACCGTCGTCGCGTCGCAGTTGAGGCAGCGATCCCCCGCCGGGAGGATCATCGCGAAGACGACCGTGGCCAGGATGACCCGAAGGACGAAGAGTCCCGAGAAGATCAGCGTGAACAGCAGGGCGTCTGACATCCAGGGGTCGCCTTGCCGCGTGCACTACGCCGCGGCGACGAGGTGCGGGCCGAGGAACTCGGCGATCCGGTCATCGACATAGTACGTCGGATTCCACGGGGCGCCACCCACAAAACCCACGTGCCCGCCCCGGTCGTGGAACTCCGGCGTCACCAGCGGGTTCCCGGCGCACGCGCGGGCGACGTCATGCAGGACCTGCGGCGTGTGGAACGGGTCGTCATACGCACTGATGAGGAGCGTTGGGCGGCGGACCCGGCCGATGAACCCAAGGGAGCTGCACTGCCGGTAGTAGTCCGCGGCGTCGGCAAAACCATGCAGCGGGGCGGTGAACACATCATCGAACTCCCACATCGAGCGGATGGCGTCCACGCGGCCGGCGGGTAGGAGGTCGGGAAACTGGCGGGCCTTCCGTCGCGCCTTGTCCTTGAGCGATCGCAGGAAGTTCCACTGATACAGCTTCGCGAATCCCGTATCGATCGCGCGACTGCATCGCGCGAGGTCGAACGGGACCGAGATCGCCACCGACGCCCGCACCTCGGCGGGGACGGCCTCCCCTCGTTCTCCGAGCCATTTCAGGAGCACGTTGCCGCCCAGCGAGACGCCGACCAGGCCAAGCGGCCGTCCCGGTTCGCGGGCCACCAGCGCACCCACCACGAGGCCGAGGTCCGCCGTTTCTCCCGAGTGGTACGTCCGGCGGACGGGCGCCATGCGTCCGTCGCAGGTTCGGAACAGCAGGATGCGGGGTCGCCAGCCCTGCCGGCGGGCGGCCGCGATCAACCCCCCCAGGTAGTGGGACCGCAGTCCTCCTTCCAGGCCGTGCAGGAAGAGCACCGTGGGTCCGTCGGCTTCGGCATCGGGGGTGGCCAGCGTCACCACGTCGCCGTCGGGCGTGGGGATCTCCTCGAGGCGGAGCGGCGGCAGCTCTCCTGCCCGGAAGAACTTGCCCCAGACGGTCATGGCATGGGGTCCGGGAAGCCACCAGGCGGGTCGGTATGGATTCATCGCGATGGCTACATTACTCCGCGGTACGCGGTCCCGGGGCGTGGCGGATCACGCCGGCGGGGCCGCGTCCGCAAGCAGGCCGATCGCACCACGTCGTCGACCGGAGGGCCCGATCAGCGCGACGCAGGCAAGGCAGGTCCAGGTGTTCGGGACGAAGAAGAACGCGGAAACCCGCAAGGCGCTGCGTTTCTTCTCCGAGCGCCGGATCCTCACGCATTTCGTTGACTTCCAGGAACGAGCGCCGGCCCTGGGCGAGCTGCGGCGCTTTGCCGAGCGGTTTGGCGTGCCGAGCCTCGTGGATCGGTCGTCGCGCCGGTTCGTCGACCTTGGCCTGCAGCGGTCGATGCACTCCGACGAGTGGTGGTTGCGGAAGTTGACCGAGGAGCCCGGCCTGGTGCGCCAGCCCCTGGTCCGCTTCGGCGCCAGGGTCTCGATCGGCCTGGACGAGGAGGCCTGGCGCGCGTGGCTGGCCTGAATCCGGCGCGCCGGCGCCCGTCCGGCGGCTACTGACCGACATCGAGGGCGACTCTCATCGACTACTCGCTCTGGGCATGGGGAGGGTTCCTCCTCTTCGTGCTCACCATGCTGGCGATCGACCTCGGGGTCGTGAATCGCAAGGCGCACGTGGTGTCCGTGCGCGAGGCGCTGGCGTTCACGACCATCCTGGTGATTCTGGCGTTCGGGTTCACGGCGCTGATCTGGGTGGCCTACGACCACCACTGGCTGGCCCTGGGCACGCACGTCGACCGGATCGACGGCGCGATCAACGACGGCCGCCTGGCCGCGGTGAAGTTCATCACGGGATATCTGATCGAGCTGTCGCTGAGCGCGGACAACGTGTTCGTGATGGCGATGATCTTCGCCCATCTGCGGATTCCCGCGCAGTACCAGCATCGCGTGCTGTTCTGGGGGATCCTTGGCGCCCTGATCATGCGCGGCATCATGATCGTGGTCGGCACCCAGCTGATCGCGCGCTACCACTGGATCCTCTACGTCTTCGGCCTCTTCCTCGTGTATACGGCGATCCGCATGATGCTGACGAAGGACGAGGCACACCTCGAGGCGGACGAGGTCTTCATCATCCGGCAGCTGCGCCGCTTCTTTCCCGTCACCGGCCAGTTCAACGGACATCACTTCACCGCGATGGTCGAAGGGCGGCGCATGCTGACGCCGCTGGCGGTGGCGCTGGTGCTGGTGGAGGCGATGGACCTCGTGTTCGCGCTGGACTCGATCCCGGCGGCCTTCGCGATCACCGCCGATCCGTTCCTGGTCTTCACGAGCAACGTCTTCGCGATCCTGGGGCTTCGATCGCTCTACTTCGCGCTGGCCGGCGCCATCGAGAAGTTCCGTTACCTCAAGACATCGCTGTCGGTGATCCTCGGCATCGTCGGCATGAAGATGCTGCTGGCCGACGTCCTCAAGGACGTGCTGGGCCCCAACGCCAACCTCTACCTGCTCGGGTTGGTGGTCGGCATCCTGGTGGCCGGCGCCGTGGCGTCCGTGGTGGTCGAGCGCCGCGCACGGCGATAGCCCGCGGCCCGCTCGACCTCAGCCGAACACCACGGGGTAGAGCGCGGCCACGACGAGGACGATGAGCAGGACCGCGATCAGGTCGAGGAGGACGCCGGCCCTGGCCATCTGGCGCACCGTGACCTGGCCGGAACCGAACACGATCGTGTTGGGGGGCGTGGCGACCGGCAGTGCAAAGCCGGTGGATGCGGCGAGCGCCGCGATCAGCATGAGCAGCAGCGGCGGCTGACCGATCGCGGCGGCCAGCGTGGCGACGATCGGCATGATCATGCTGGCGACCGCCGTGTTCGAGGCCAGTTCACTCAGCAGGAGCACGAAGACCGCGAGCCCGGCGTAGATGGCGACCGGCGGCAGCTGCTGGATCCCGGTCAGTCCGTCGCCGAGCCAGGCGGCAAGGCCCGAGGACTCCATCGCGGCCGCGAGCGAGAGCCCGCCGCCAAACAGCAGGAGGACGTCCCACGGGATCCCCCGGGCCTCGTCCCAGGTCAGCAGGGGGCGGGATGCGCCGTCCGGGCCTCGTCCGCGCAGCACGAACAGCAGGAGCGCCCCGAGGATGCCGATCGTTGCGTCGGTGAGCCGCGGGGCGAGGTCGACGAGTCCGGGGATCGTGACGGCGCCGAAGGCCTTCCGTTCGCGGAGAATCCAGGCGAGGGCCGTGGCCGCGAAGACCAGCACGGTGACGCGTTCGCCGCCGCGCAGCACGCCGAGTCGGGTGCGGCGTTCAGCGAGGACGCGCCCGGCCTCGGCATCCAGCACGGCGCGTGACGGAAACAGCACGAAGACGAGCATCGCCCAGCAGAGCGGCAGGAGGAGCGCCACCAGGGGCACGCCGAGCGCCAGAAAGGCCACGAACGACACCTCGGCGCCGGCCAGCTCTTTCGCCGACCCGGCCAGGATCAGGTTGGGCGGAGTGCCTAACAAGGTACCCATGCCGCCGATGGACGCCGCGTAGGCCATGCCCAGCATCAGGGCCGTGCGGGACCGGCGGGCGTCCGCCCCGTCGCCGAACAGGGGCGCAATCGCGAGCACGATCGGGTACATCATCGCCGCCGTGGCGGTGTTCGAGATCCACATCGAGATGAAGGCGGTCGCGATCATCACGCCCAGCACGATCCGGCGGGCGGACAGCCCGATGGTGGCGATCAGCGCATAGGCGATCCGCGCGTGCGCGTGCCACCGCTCGAGCGCGGCCGCCAGCAGGAACCCGCCCAGAAACAGGAAGACCAGCTCGTTGGCGTACGGCGCGACGGCGTCACGGGCGGTGGCCACGCCCAGCGCCGGGAGGAGCCCGGCGGGGAGGAGCGACGTCGCGGCCAGCGGCACCGGCTCGGTGACCCACCAGATCGCCATCCACGCCGCGAGGCCGAGCACATGGCCGGCCTCCCTCGACGGCGACGGCGCCGCGACCTGGACCACGAGGTACGCAAGTGGTCCGGCGGCGAGCCAGATTCGTCGAGCCGGCCCGCCGGGAGCGGCGTCAGAACTCACCGACAAACCCGATCTCGGGCTCGAGGTGCTGCCCGAACCGCTCGGCCACCGCGCGCTGGATCACGGCGATCAGCCCGCGCACATCGGCGGCGGTCGCCGCCCCGAGATTGACGATGATGTTCGCGTGCAGGTGCGAGACCTGGGCATCGCCGAGGCGGCGGCCCTTGAGGCCGCACTGATCGATCAGCCGCCCCGCGCCGACCCCATCGATCTTCTTGAAGATGGAACCGGCGCTCGGGTGGATCTCGAGCCACGGATGACGGGCGCCGCGCCACGCGAGATTCTCCTGCAGGATACGGTGCAGGACCTCCGGATCCCCCGGCGCCAGCGAAAACGTCGCCGACAATGCGACGTGCCGGTGGTGATGCAGCAGGCTGTCATCGTATCCGAACGCCATGTCGTCGCGCGTCACGGTCGCCCGGCGGCCATTCTCGAGCAGCAGCTCGGCGGAGGTGAACACTTCGGCGATGAACATCGTTCGTTCGCGCGCCGGCGCCGGAGAAAGGAAGTGGAGATTCTGCCAGATGGCTCCACCCACCGTGCTCGGGATGCCGATGTAGTGCTCCAGTCCCGACAGTCCGCGTCGGACCGAAGCCAGGATGACATCCTGGACGATCGCGCCGGTCTCGGCCCGCACGACCGGACCGTCAAAGTGGAAGGCCCGCGCCAGGTTGCGGATCACGACGCCGCGGAACCCGCGGTCCCCGACGAGGATATTGGCGCCGAGCCCCAGCACGAAGAACGGGACCCCGGCATCGCGGCAGGCCGAAACGGCGTTTGCGAGATCGTCGGCCGTCGTGGCATCGTACAACGCGTCCGCCGGACCGCCGATACGGAAGGTGGTGTACGGAGCGAGTGGCACGTCCCGGCGGAGGCGGGCCGGATCGAGATGCCGCCCGACCAGTGACTGCAAGCGTGCCATCGACTCATGTGCGTCGGCCATCGGCGCTCAAAGAAACCTGAGGACCACTCTCATCGCCAGCGGAACGCTCCAGAACCTCGTGCGCACCGTCGCTCGGCGGACGGCGCCGGTGCTGTTCGCCGCGGGTGCCCTGGCGCCCGGGTCGGCATGGGGGCAGCGGGCCGAACTCGAGAAGTTCATCCGGCACCGGGTCCTCGCCAACGGGCTCGAGGTGATCGTCGCCCAGAGCCGTGGCGTACCCATCGCGACCATCGAGTTCGATGTGCGGAACGGGTCGTTCACCCAGCGGCCCGGGACCGAAGGCCTGGCGCACATGTACGAGCACATGTTCTTCAAGGCGAACGCGCAGCTGCCGGAGCCGGACGCGTTCGTCAAGCGGGCGTCGGAGCTCGGCGCCACCTTCAACGGGACCACGCAGGAAGAGCGCGTCAACTACTACATGACGCTGCCGTCGGACAGCCTGGCCGGCGGCCTGAGGCTGATGGCGGCCGCGATCCGCTGGCCGCGGTTTCTCGGTGAGGAACTCGAGCGGGAGCGCGAGGTCGTGCTCGGGGAGTATGACCGGAACGAGTCGAACCCGTTCTTCGAGTTGCAGCAGGCGATGGGCAAGGCGCTCTATCCGGGCCAGTGGTCGCGCAAGAACGTGATCGGAGAACGGACCGTCCTGCAGCGGGTGACGCCCGCTCAGATGCTCGAGATCCAGCGACGCTACTACGTCCCGAACAACACGGCGCTGATCGTGACCGGCGACGTGGACCCGGATACGGTCTTCGCGCTCGCCGAGCGATTCCTGGGGGACTGGCCGCGCGGCGAGGATCCGTTCGCCGCCGAGCCCATCCCGGCAATCCCCGCGCTCGCGAGCAGCTCGGTCGTGTACGTTGAGCGGCCGGTCGGCGCGGTGACGGTCATGCTGCAATGGCAGGGACCCAGCGTGCGGAAGGACCCGGCGGCCACCTTCGCGGCCGACGTGTTCTCCGACGCGTTGAATCAACCGGGGTCGCTGCTGCAGCGGCGGCTGGTGGACACCGGCCTCTTCCAGTCGATCAACGTCAACTACTACACACTCAACCAGGTGGGCCCGATCACCATAGCGGGGCAGACGACGCCCGAGCGGCTCAAGGAGGCGATGGCGGCGCTGCAGCAGGAGGTGCAGCGGCTCGCCGACCCCGGTTATATCACGCCGGAGCAGCTGCAGGCGACGAAGGCAGAACGGGCCGTGAGCACCGCTTTCGGCTTCGATCGCCCCTCGGAGCATGCCAAGACAATCGGGTTCTGGTGGAGCGTGTCGGGCCTGGAGTACTACATGGGGTACGTCGACAACATGGGGGCGCAAAGCCTCGAGGACGTGCGGGCCTATGCCCGGAAGTACATCGTCGGGAAGCCGATGGTGGTCGGCATCCTGCTGCCCCCCGGCGTCAAGGGCGCGATCGGCCTGTCCGACGCCGACGTGCTGCCGAGAATCGTGCCATGACGCTCATCCGGGGAACGGCGCTGCTGCTGGGTACCGTCCTGCTGCTGACGGGGGATCTGGCCGCGCAGGCCCGTGCCGGGGCCGGTCCGGCTCCGCTGAGCACGGGCGCGACCACCGTCTCGTACGACGTCGATGGCGTGCGCGTAATCCACCGGTTCGTGACGAGCGGCGACATCGTGGTCGCCAACGCGTACCTGCTGGGCGGCGTGCGCCAGGTCACCGCCGAGAACGCCGGCATCGAGTTGCTGCTCCTCGAAGCGACCGAACGAGGCACGCGCGCCTTCTCGCGCGACCGCTTGCGGAGGACCATGGCGAGCCTCGGGACCAGCATCACGACGCACGTCGGCGTGGACTGGTCGGTGATCGGACTTCGGGCCACGAGTGCCACCTTCGACTCGACGTGGGCGATCCTGGCCAGCCGCCTCATGGAGCCGACCCTCGATTCCGCCGACGTCGAGCTGACCCGGCGACAACTGGTCGCGGCCGTCCGGCAGCGTGAGGACTCGCCGGACCAGCTGGTCGAGGCGCTGGCCGATTCCTTTGCGTTCTCCGGGCACCCTTACGCACTGCAGCCCACCGGCACGGAGGCGTCGCTCTCGCGCGTCTCGCTCGCTTCCCTGCGCGATTACCAGACGACTCAGGTCGTCAAATCGCGCCTGCTCGTCGTGGTGGTGGGCAACGTGGCGCGCGACCGGATCACACGACTGGTGCGGGCCTCGCTCGGCCGCCTTCCCGCCGGGAACTACCGGTGGACCCTCCCGGATTCCCTGCCGCGCCTGCGCGCGGCCGCCCACACCGTCAGTCGCGCGCTGCCCACGAACTACGTGCTGGGCCTGTACCCGGGGCCACGCGCGGATTCCCGGGACTACCACGCCCTGCGCATCGCCACGGCGATCCTCTCGGGCCAGCTGTACAGCGAAATCCGGTCGCGTCGAAACCTGACCTACGCGGTCAACGCCCCGTTCATCGAACGAGCCGTGGCGGCGGGCGGTCTCTACGTCACCACGACGTCCCCGGAGACCGCGCTCCTGCTGATGCGGCGGGAGCTGTCCGACCTGCAGACCGGCGTGATCAACCCGGCCGCGCTGGAACAACTCATTCTGCAGTTCATCACGCAGTACTTCCTGGACAACGAATCAAGCGCGCAGCAGGCCGACTTCCTGGCTCGCGCCGAACTGTACTACGGCGACTACCGGCGCGCGGACCGCTTTGTCGACGAGTTGCGCGCCATCACGCCCGCCGACATCCAGCAGGCCGCCCAGCGATACATGCGCGATGTCCGGTTCGTGCTCGTGGGGAGTCCGAGCCAGGCCGCCGTGCGCGCGATGGAGCGGTTCTAGCTCGCGGGGGATTCCGGAATCGCCAACCGCTGGCGAAGCGCATTCGCCAGCGCGGCGTTGGTGGCCACGCCGTCGGCGCCGATGCCGGGCTGCCCGCGCCAGTCGGTGTAGACCCCGCCCGCCTCCTCGATGACCGGCACGAGCGCAGCCGCGTCCCAGGGATTCAACCGATCGTCAGCCATAAGCTCGGCCCGGCCCGTGGCCACGAGCACGTACCCGTAGCAGTCGCCCCAGGTGCGAGCGATCCCGACGCTCGCCGCGAGGGCGCTCCACCGGTGTGCCCGCGCCGGATTCGTCGGGAAGCGGGAGTCCGTGGCGAGAATCGTGGCGGAGGCCAGGTCGGCGACCGCGGAGACGCGGGCCCGCGAGTCGTTGTGCCAGCAGCCTTCGCCGCGTGCGGCCACCACGAGATCTCCCGTGGCCGGGCAACAGATCGCGCCGGCCAGCACCGTGCCCGACTCTTCGACGGCCACCAGCGTGCCCCAGAGCGGGACACCGCGAATGAAGCTCCGGGTGCCGTCGATCGGGTCAATGAGCCAGCGGCGCACGCCGGGGCGCCCGCTCGCGCCGTACTCTTCGCCGAGCACCGCGTCACCGGGGAACAACTGCAGGATCATCTCGCGGGCCCGCGTTTCCGCCTCGCGATCGGCTGCCGTCACCTCCGACCCGTCCGACTTGAGCTCAACGGCTGGCGATCGCCGGAAATGGCGCGTTGCCACGTCCCCCGCGGCGCGGGCGACGTCGGCCACCACCTCGAGAAGCACACGTTGGGGCGCCGGCATCAGCCCGGAAACTCGCCGATCACCGCCGAAGCCGGTAGGAGACCCGCATGCAGCGCCGCCCCGATGATCGCTCCGGCGGCCCCTCGGTCATCCAGGTTCCGGAGGTGTCCCATCGAGGCCACGCCACCCGCAACGAGGATCGGCGCCAGCGAGACCTCGACCGCATCCTCGACCAGTCGGAAATCCGGGCCCGCGAGGGTCCCCTCTCGATCGACGGCGCGAAGCAGCACGGCTGCCAGGGGGAGACCGGCCAGCTCCTGAGCCAGGTCCAGCACATCCAGTGGAAGCGACCGCGCCCAGTCGTCCACGACCGCCCTCCGATCGCGGAAGGGCACCGACAGGATCACCTCGTTCGGGAACGCTTCCGCCAGCTCGGAGAGATGATCCAGGTGGTGCAGGGACCGGGCGGAGACGACCGCGAAGTCGGCGCCCAGCTCGAGGACATCGCGGACACCGTCGGCGTCGTGCAGGCCGCCGCCGATCTGAAAGCCGGCCGTGGAAGTCCGGACGAGCTCCTGAACCAGCCCCACATTGGACCCCGAACCCGACGTGGCATCGAGGTCGATCACGTGCAGTCGGGTGAAACCCTGGCGGCCGAGGTCCGTGGCCAGCCGAATCACCTCATCGCGATTCGTGGAGGCAGTGGCAGACCCCGTTCGCAGCACTCCCCTGCCGCCTCGGAGGTCAATCGCCGGGATCACAATCATGGGTCGGAAGGGTGGTGCCGGCCGGTGCGCGGCCGCCAGTGCGGGAATGGCGGGGTCGGGGGTTCCCGGTCGCCGGGGCCGGGTTGCGCCTGACGGGCTTGTGAATAAATTCACAACCTCCCCGGGCGGAGATCCAGTCGCCCGGTGTCCACCTCGCACTGGATCAGCAGCGACTTCTCGGAGGCTTCAGCAAATGCGTGTGCTCGGTGTCGCCCTACTCTCGGGCGTTGTCCTTCTCGGTGCCTGCGGTGGCGGAGAGAGCCAGAATGCCGCGACCGACTCCGCCGCGTCGGCCACGCCGGCGGTGACCCCGACCCCCGGGGCGGCCGTGACGATGGCGCCCATCACGGGGACCATCCACGAAGTGAAGATGACCGGCGATGCCAATGGCTACCGGTACGAGCCGGCGTCGATCACAGCGAAGCCGGGCGACGGGATCAAGTTCATCATGGTTTCCGGTGGCCCGCACAACGTCGCGTTCGATCCGGCGACGCTGCCGGCCGGTCAGATGGCCCAGCTCTGGGCGAACATGGGTGCGAACTCGGCGGATGGCTCCTCGCCGATGCTGGTGAATGCCAACGAGGAGTTTACGCTCTCGCTCGGCAACCTGGCCCCCGGCAAGTACCCGTTCCACTGCACGCCGCACCTGGCCATGAACATGCGGGGCGAGCTGACGATCACGCCGTAGGCGTCGCCACCGACGATTGCACGCGGGGGGATGGCGAAACGGCCGTCCCCCCGCGTGCGTTCTCTGCACAGGCGACGCGCGGGGTGCCGCGCGTCGCGAAAGCCCGATACCTTGTTCGCCCCTCTTGCCCCCGCGCCCGCCTGATCGGCGCGGGCCCCATGACCGGATACTCCGACCGGATCAATCACGCGCTGGCCTTCGCGGCCAAGCACCACGACCAGCAGGTGCGGCGCGGTACGAAGGCGCCGTACTCCACGCAGCCGGCGAACGTGGCCGTCATCCTCACCCGGTACGGGCTCGATGACGACACGGTCGTGGCCGGGATCCTCCTGGACGTCGTGCGCGACTACGTGCGGGAGCTGACGGCCGAGGCGCTGCAGTCCCGCGTCGGCGAGAAGTTCGGCGCGCGCGTGCTCGAACTGGCCCAGGTGGCAACCGAGCGGCGCCTCAACGACGACGGCCTGGAGCTGAGCGCGGACGAACGGCGCGCCGACCTCCTGGACCGCCTGAGCGCCGGGCCGCCGGAAGCGCGCATTCTTGCCGCGGCCGAGGCGCTTCACGCCGCCGGTACCCTCCTCGCCGACCTCCGCCGAACCGTCGACCGGGAGGCGGTCTGGGGGCGCGGGATCG
>JABWBJ010000385.1 GCA_013360595.1 Gemmatimonadaceae bacterium
CCCGCTGTCACCCGCCCGGCCTGCGACGCCCCGACCCCAGCCGCTCGCGGCCTGCTCGAGCGGCCTCCTCCCCGGCATGGTTCGCGGACGAGCCGTCCGCACAACGATTTACGCCGCCTGCAGCGTTCAACCGGACGGCGGCCGCCGCGGTCGTGCGGCTGCGCCGGGAGGGGTGCGATTGGCGGAGCGTCGCCGTGGCGTAGCCGTCCCGGCACTCGTCCTGCATGGTATAAGTGACCGGCTCCGCGTCCGAAGCGGAGTGGTCCGCGTCCTGCTCCCGAACGGCCGGCTCCAGGTCATCCCGGAGAGCGGCCACGTGCCGTTCCGGGAGGCGCCGGACATCCTTTCTGCTCCACCGAATCCTCCTGGCCCGCGACTGAATCGTGAAGAAGCGAGACCTCACCATCGGCACGGCCCTGCTCCTCCTGGGTGGCTTCGTGACCTGGGAGGCGGCGTCCGCCCGCGCGGGATCGCCGGCGACGTCACCGGCGGCCAGCTTCGGCTCGGCGGTCATGTCCGACGACGACTCCGTCCTCGCGGGGCCTTCCGTTCGCCGCCTGCTCCGCGCGGCGCCCCGCCGTGAAGCGCCCGACCTTCCCGACCGCGTGCTCGAGATCCGGCGGCGGCTCGAGCTGTCTTCGCACGACACCTACATCGGCGACGTCATCGCCGCGCATGATTCGGCGCTCGCCCGGTGGCCCGATCGGTCCGCCAACCCGCTCCGGGTCTGGGTGCAGACGACCTCGACGCACCGCGGATTCACCGATCGAGTGGTGCCGATCGTGCGCCGCGCCTTCGCCGAGTGGTCCGCGGTCGGCCTCCCCGTCCCCTTCACCTTCGTCGTCGATTCGGCGTCGGCTGACGTGCGCGTGACCTGGGTCGACCAGTTCAGCGAGCCAATCAGCGGCAAGACGCTCTGGGCGCACGACGACGGCTGGTGGATCGTGGACGCCGACATCCAGCTCGCCGTGCGGCATCACACGGGCGAGGTGCTGGACTCGGGCTCCGTGCGCGCGATCGCGATGCACGAGGTCGGCCACCTGCTCGGCCTGGACCACACGACGGACACCACGTCGATCATGGCGCCCAAGGTGCGCGTGCGGGATCTCTCCCCCTCCGATCGCGCCACGGCGCAGCTGCTGTACCGGCTCCCGGCGGGCAGGGTGAGATAGAGTGAGTTGCGAGTTGGGAGTTGAGAGTTGTGAGCTCTCAACTCTCAACTCTCAACTCTCAACTCATCTCACCACTTCAGAACCACCGTCTCCTGCCGGCGGTCGCGGACCACCAGGAGCGTGACCGAGCGATCGTGCGACGCCAGGATGGCGCGCTGGAGGGCCCGGATCGACCGGAGGTCGATGCTGTCGGCGGTGACCAGCACGTCGCCGCCCTGGAGGCCGGCCTCGCGCCCCGGCGTGCCGGGAGCGACCTGGTTCACGAACAGCCCGTGGGAGACGCCTAACGCGCGACTGGACTCGCCGTTCAGGGCGACCAGCTGCAGGCCGGCCATCACATTCGCGCCGCCGGTGTAGGCGTAGGCCATGGGGCCGGCAAAGACGCCTCCGGCGGGGGCGACCTGGACCGGTTCGCCCCGGCCGCTGTCGCGGCGCTGCCGCGGGGTCGTGAACACGAACCGACGCTGGGGCGTTTCGCTGCCGGACTCGACCTGCACCTGAAAGCTCTGGAGCGCCGGCAACGGCGAGAGCACGTAGGCCGTGCCGGCATCGACCGACCAGCAGGGCGTGGCGCTGAGGGTCTGCGGGACCGGCTCCACCAGCGGGTTCACGGTCACGATCTCGCGCCCGCGCAGCAGCTTCACGGTGACACGCTCCCCGGGGCGCAGCAACTCGGCGAAGACGACGTTGTTGTGCAGGAGCGACTTGCCGCCGATTTCCAGCAGGACGTCGCCCGCGCGGACGCCGGCGCGATCCGCCGGCGACCCCGGGTCGACCGACTCGATCACCGGGCGCTCCAGATACCGCACCACCTGCGGCCCATCGCCCTCCTTGAGGATCGCGGAGACGCCCGTGGCCGAAACGCCCAGCCACCCTTCGGGCTTCGGCATCGCCGCACAGAGCGACTCGATCTGGCGGCGCAGGCGGAGCTGGGCCGTCGAACTCTCGCGCAGCTTGTCGACCACGAGCTGCGACTTCGCCATCAGGTCCACCCGCTCCGAGTCGGCCGCCGCGAGGCGCAGGCGCGCCTGCAACGTGCCGAGCGTGCGCGAGAACTCGAGTTCCATCCGGCGCTGCGCCAGCAGCTCCTGGCGGAGGCGATCGACGTCGGTCTGCCAGGTGGAAACGGCCTTCACGACCACGGAGTCTCGCTGCGCCATGGCCGGCGCGGCGACAAACGCCGCGGGCAGGAGCGCCAGGGGCAACCGCCCGAACAGGGCCGCCCTCCCGGTCTTCGGATTTCTGCAACTGCGAGCCATGCTCAACGCCACCGTAACTCCTAGAAGCGCGACAGCCTCGACCCCGTGGGGAGGGCCGTCGCCAGCCGGCCGAGCGTCATGTTCCTGGCGCCCAGCGTAGTGAAGTAGACCTGGTTGATGATCGGGTCGGCCGGCGCCTCGCTCAGGGCCCGCCGCGAGGTTTCGGCCATCTGGTCCAGCGCGGCCAGCGTCGTCCGGTACGCCTCGGTGGCTCCCTCGGACAGGCTGGTGTCGTGGCTGGCGATATACAGCGCCGCGCGCTCGTAGTCCTGCTGCGCCCGCTGCATGGCCTGCATGGCCGCCGCCGTGGAGGCGAACTCCTCGGAGGCCATCACCAGCTGAGCCCCCGGCGCGTCGCCCTCCGGCAGCGCCAGCGCGGTGCCCAGGGGCATTCCCGCCGACAGGCGCCCGCCGACGGCGCCGGTGGCGAGGAGGGTGAACCCCGCCGCGACCCGCCAGG
>JABWBJ010000386.1 GCA_013360595.1 Gemmatimonadaceae bacterium
GGGGGCGGTGGGGGTCGTGTTCGGGGCCCGGGCGCTCGCCATCGCGGTCGCGTCGATGACCGGCGGGGCGCTGAGCAACTGGATCGGCGTCCGCGGGCTGTTCCTCGGCTCCGGCCTCGTGCTCGTGGCCTACCTCGGGCTGCTCGTGCGGCGCTCGCGGCGCCTCGCCTGACCCAGCCTCGGGACGAGTTATCCACAATATGTTGGGGTGGCTAGACGGATCTGGCCCCAGCGATAGGATCCCGCCTCTCAGGAGGTGACCCGTGCAGCGACCGCTCCGCATCTACTTCGTCGGCGCCCATTCGACCGGAAAGACGACCCTCGCCCGCTGGGTTCGCGACACCTACGGCCTGCCGATGATCTCGGAAGTGGCCCGCGGCGTGCTGGCCGAGATGGAGGAGCAGCTCGACTCGATGCGCTCGCGGCTGGAGATCGTCGACCGCTACCAGGCCGAGGTGTTCGAGCGCCAGATCAGCGCCGAAGCCGCCCACGTCGGCTCGTTCGTGTCCGACCGCGCGTTCTGCAACCTCGCCTACGCGGCGCAGCACGCGCGCGTGCTCAACAAGCTCGCCACCGACCCGCGGCTCGCCGCGTACATGGAATCGGTGAAGGACGGGCTCGTGTTCTTCCTGCGGCCGCACCGCGAATTGCTGTGCGAGGACGGCGTGCGCGCCGGCGTCGCGTGGGAAGAGGTGCTGCGCATCGACGGCATGGTGAAGCTGATGCTGGAGCTCTTCGGCATCCCGTACATCCCTGTCGACTGCCTGCCGATGCAGGAGCGCGTGCGCCTGCTCGAGCGCGTCTTCTCGCTCGCCGGCCTCGAGCCCGATTCCAAGGACGAGCTCGTGCCCGCGCCCCGCGCGACGATCCGGCGCGTCGACGGGCCGCAGAGCCCGTCTGCGGGCATCGTCCCGGGGGTCTCGGGCCATCCACGTGTCGGAAATGGAAAGGCCGCCGGAAACGGGAGCGGCGTGCGGCCGGAGCCGGTCCGCTGATCGACCGAGGGCCACCTATCCGCTGGGCGGGTCCCTCGCTATCTTCCGCCCCCCGCGGAATGCCCCCCAACCGGACGATTCCCGTCCCTTTCCCCCGAGAAACCCCATGTTCCAGCCCTTCGTCCAGATCGCGCTGCTCGCCGCGGCCTCCGCGGCTCCGGCCACCACGACTTCCAGCGCCACCGCGCTCGTCTCCGCTCCCATCCAGGACGCCACGGCGCCCGCCGCCCCGAAGTGGACCGGCAACGTCTCCGCCGGCCTCGTCATGACCGACGGCAACTCGGAGATGCGCCAGGCCAACGCGAGCGCCGACGCGACGCTCAAGCGCGAGAAGGACCAGATCACGCTGGGCTTCCTGTGGGTGTACGCCGAGAACGCGAACAACGCCACGAACGACTGGGAGCTGACGGACCGTCGCACGTTCGGCCGCGGCAAGTACGACTACTTCTTCGCCGAGAAGACCTACGCCTACGGCATGCTGACGGCGGAAAACGACTTCCTCCAGACGATCGCCCTGCGCTGGAACGCTGGTGCCGGTCTCGGCCACCAGTTCGTGGACACCGCCACCTGGAAGTTCGCGCTCGAGGCTGGCATGTCGTACATCGACACGGACTACAAGTTCGGCACGGACACCGACGATGTCACGGTTCGTATCGCCACGAACACGACGCACGTCCCGAGCGAGACGTGGAGCTTCAACCACCTGCTCGAACTCTACCCGTCGGTCGAGGACACCGAAGACGTGTACGGCCGCTCGCAGTTCAGCGCCGACGCGAAGCTCTCGGCCAACATGATCATGTCCCTCAAGTGGATCATGGACTACGACAACACCCCGTTCACCGGCGCGGAGCGCGTCGACAACCGCTACCTGCTGTCGGTCGGCTGGAAGTTCTGATCCCCCAGATCCCCCACAAGGAGTAGAGCCATGGGAATGATGCAGGAATTCCGTGATTTCGCCGTCAAGGGCAACGCCATCGACCTCGCGGTCGGTGTCGTGATCGGCGCCGCGTTCGGCAAGATCGTCACCTCCATCGTCAACGACATCATCATGCCACCGATCGGCCTGCTGCTCGGCAAGGTGGATTTCTCGAGCCTGTTCATCAACCTGAGCGGCGACGACTACGCTTCTCTGGCGGCGGCCGAGGCCGCCAGCGCGCCGGTCATCCGCTACGGCGCCTTCATCAATACCCTGCTCGACTTCGTGATCGTGGCATTCGCGATCTTCCTGCTGGTGCGCGCCATCAACCGCATGAAAAAAGCGGAGCCGCCCGCGCCACCGCCCGGACCGAGCGCCGAGGAAAAACTGCTCGGCGAGATTCGCGACCTGCTCAAGGCGCGCTGATCCGGGCGCGGCGCCCCGGTCCGCCCGAAGGCGGGAGTCTCCGAACCAAGCGAGGATTGATGAACGAGGGCGGGAGCGAATTCGGAGCCCCCCCGCCGCAACGGCGGTGGCCAGCGGCAAACCCTCGGTGGAATCCTTTACCAGGAGTCCGACTCCGGCGGCGCGACAGCAAGGAAAACCTTCCTCAGTCCGTCGGCGACGGTGCTGCGCTCGGCTGGAGTAAGCGCCCCGAGCTGCCGGTCCGCTGCGCGCAATCGCGCCTCGATGGCGGCGTCCGTCAGGCGCTGCCCCTTGTCGGTCAGCGACACCATGACACCGCGCCGATCGGCCGGATCCTCGCCGCGCGAAACCAGGCCGCGGGATTCGAGCCGATCGATACGATTGGTCATGGCCCCGGAGGTGAGCAGCGCCGCGCGCGCGAGCGCCGTCGCGGGTAACCGGAACGGTGGACCCTGGCGACGCAACACCGACAGCACATCGTATTCCCAGAGCTTCAGCCCCTGCTCCGCCAGGGCGTTCTCGGCATCCCGGCGCAGGATCTTG
>JABWBJ010000387.1 GCA_013360595.1 Gemmatimonadaceae bacterium
GACCAGGTCGGCGGCCGGCGCCGTGTCGCCCGCCGTGCGCGCGCTCAGCCACGCGTAGATCGGGCGGGCCTCGAGCCAGAGCACCAGTCCGATCAGCGCGATCGACGTCATCATGAAGAGGAGTCCACCGAACGACGTCGGAATCTGGGCCGCGTTCTCCGACTCGAACCGGGGGTACAGCGTCCCGAAGCCGATCGCCAGGCCCGCGACGGCGAACGTCATCAGCGTGATGGTCCCCACCGACACGGCGAACATGAACGGGCTGACCTGCAGGAGCACGTTGGTCACGGCCACGATGCCGACCGCGAGGACCAGGAGCGGCAGGGTGCCCGTCCAGTACTTCGCCCACAGCAGGTCGCGCATGGACATCGCGCTCGACCGCAGGAGCCACCAGGTGCGTCCCTCGAGGCTCACCGCCGGGAACAGGAAGCGCGCCGCGATCGACGCCAGCACGAACCCCGAGAGCGCGAGGTTCAGGAACGGGATCACGTTGACGATGAAGAACGTCATTCCCTCGCCGGTGAGCGGCAGGTACCGGATGTTCACGACGTAGACGACCACGAGCACGGCCAGCAGGATGAGCTGCGACCACTGCGTGGAGTCGCGGAAGAAGACGCGCAGCTCCTTGAGCACCAGCTCGGCGCGCAGGGTGCCCAGCGGGCGCAGGAGGCGGCGGAGGGCTCGCGCCAGGACGCCGTCGCGGGCGAACTGCTGCGCGCCTTCCTGCGCCTTCGTGAATCCCCTGGCGTAGAGCGCGCGGTGGAGCAGCGCGCCGATGACGATGAGCGCGGCGGCCGTGCTCCAGAGCAGGTACGCCGGCAGGGGATCCCAGCGGCCGGTCAGCGATCCCATCAGCATGCGCTGCAGCCAGTCGTTCGGGAGGAAGGGCGACGACGAACCGCGGAGCACGGTGATGAACTCGACGAGCGAGCGGAACCCCTCGGGCCGCGCCAGCTGTTCGGGGCGGAGCATGCGGAAGAGCACCACGAGCCCGGCCGCCGCCAGCACTCCGATCACCGAGAGGATGTCCCGCGTGCGGCGAGCGGGGAAGACGTTGACCAGGATGAGCGTGATCGCGCTCCCCAGCGCCGCCGGAATGGCGAGGAATGGCAGGAAGCCGGCCACCGCCGTCGCGACGAACGCGAGCCCGCCATCGAAGGCCAGGCCGTAGGCCGCCAGCATCGGCAGCGCGAGCAGGAGCACCATCCAGCTGGAGTGGAGCGCCGTCTCGAACAGCCGCGACCCGTACAGCGGCAGCCAGTCGGTGGGAGACGCCATGAGGAGGTCGAGGTCCTTCGCCAGGAAGAAGCTCGACAGCGCCGCGATGATGTTCGAGAGGAGGAGGATCGAGGCGAAGCTGAGGAGCAGGAGCCCGAGCAGCTTGCCCGCGAGGAGGGGCCCGATCTCCTCGACGCCGGCGAAGTAGCGCAGGACGCGGTAGAGGATGCCGAAGACCACGGCCCAGAAGGCGAGCCCCACGGCGCCCAGCACAGTCCATCGGGCGGCCCGGCCGCGCTCCCCCGCCGCCGCCCGCGCGCGCGCGGTGAGCCACTTGGGTCGGAGGAGGGTGAGGAAGGGAAGGTGTGTCAGCATGAGGAGGCCCCAGCCCCAGCCCCAGCCTCAGCCCCAGCTCCAGCACCAGCCCCAGCTCCAGCACCAGCACCAGCACCAGCACCAGCACCAGCACCAGCACCAGCACCAGCACTCAGCACGCCGCACCAGCACGCAGCGGCAGCCCCAGCAGGCAGCAACCAGCACCCAGCGATGATGTTCAAGCCGAGAGTACCTCCACCACATCCATCGCCGCCGTCTCCCCCGTCAGGCGGAGGAAGATCTCCTCCAGGCCCTCGTCGCCCCGCTCGGCGTGCCGGCGAAGGTCGTCCATCGTGCCCGCGGCCGCGATCGTCCCGCGCCGGATGATCCCGATCCGGTCGCACATCGCCTGCGCCACCTCCAGCGTGTGCGTGGACATCATCACCGTGTTCCCGCGGCGCACGTACTCCCGGAACAGGTCCTTGAGCGTCCGCGCTGCCTTCGGATCCAGCCCGACCATCGGTTCGTCCACCACGATGACCGCCGGCCGGTGCACGAAGGCGCTGGAGATGATCAGCTTCTGCCGCATGCCGTGGCTGTACGACTCGACCAGTTCGTCCCGCCAGTCCTCGAGGTCGAAGAGCCCCAGCAGCTCGCGCGCCCGGTGCTCCACCTCGGGGCCCTCCTGGCTGTAGAGTCCGGCCACGAACCGCAGGAACTCCATCCCGGTCAGCTTCTCGTAGATGAACGGCCGGTCCGGGATGAAACCGAGGCGGGCCTTGGCCTCGTTCGGCCGCTCCACGACGTCCACGCCGCCGATCCGCACCCGCCCCGCGCTGGGGCGCAGGATGCCGGCGATCATGCGCAGGGTCGTCGTCTTGCCGGCGCCGTTAGGCCCCAGGAAGCCGAACAGCTCGCCGGCCGGCACCTCGAGGTCGATGGCGTCCACGGCGGTGAAATCGCCGTACCGCTTGGTCAGGGCTTCGAGCTGGATCATGGTTGGGGGGCGGAAGACGGGACGGTCATCGCGCGGTGTCGACGCGAACGACCGTCAGTGGCAGTCGGCTCAGCACGCGGGCCAGGTCAGGGCCCAGATCCACGGCGCCGTTCTCGAAAGGCAGGTGGCCGGCATCGGCGGGGAACTGGCCGAGCATCGCGTCCACCGGCACCCAGCGGCCGAGGTACACTTCGGTCCATGCGTGCAGATAGAACCGGCCGCCGGCGAAGAGCAGGCCCGCCACCGGGTCGGCGGGAATGCCCGCTGCCCGGAGGAGGGCGGTGGTGAGCAGGGCGAACTCGCGGGCGTCGCCGCTCTTCCGCTCCAGCGCGGTGGCGGCCGACGCCG
>JABWBJ010000388.1 GCA_013360595.1 Gemmatimonadaceae bacterium
CCGGCGACGACGAACCGGCGCCGGTCGCATGGCATCAGCGGGACCCCACGAAGTCGAGCAACGCGGCGCGGTCCGCGGCCACGAGTCCGGCGAACAGGTCGCGCGATCGCCGGGCCTCGCCCCCGTGCAGCAGGATCGCCTCCTCGATGGTGCGGGCGCGCCCGTCGTGGAGAAGGAAGGCCTCGCCGTTCAGGAACTGTCGCATCAGTCGCAGCCCCCAGAGCGGCGGCGTCCGCCACTCCCGGCCGCTGGCGCCGCCGTCGGGCCGGTCGTCCGCCAGGGCCTCGCCCATGTCGTGCAGGAGGAGGTCGGAGTACATCGGCACCGGCCGGTTCGAGAGCGCCCGGACGGGGTTCGGACCGGTTTGCAGCACGGGGACGTGACACTTCGCGCAGCCGATGTCACTGAAGACGGTGGCGCCGCGCTGCCGCGCGGGCGTCATCGGACCCGGCGCCGGCGGCGCCAGCAGCCGGATGTAATTGACGACCGCGAACACGGTAGACGCCGGCACTTCCGGATCGAGGACGAGGTCGGCGGCATCGGCCGCCGGACCGGCCAGCGGGTTCCGGTTCTCGTCAGGCAGGAAGTCGGATGTGATCCCCATGTCCTGGAGGTACGCCTCGACGGTCTGCTGCAGCAGCGACGTCGTCTGCGCCTTGCGTCCGAATCGTCCCACGCGCGGGCCCGGGCCGCTACCCGGCTCGGTGGCCGGAACCCAGCCGGGCGGCGTCACGAGATTCGCTCGTCCCGAAATCCCGTCTCCGTCGGCATCGTCCGGGTCCGCCAGAGCGAGAATCGTCGCCTCCGGAATCGCTTCGATCAGACCGACCCCGAAGACCGGCGGGGGAAGCCGGAGCGATACCGGAACCCCGGGCGGAATCTCCTCCGGGATCGCGCCCTGAATCGCCTTGTCCTGGATCTGAGGGCCCCCGAGGCCGGCCAGGAACCCGTCGGCGGGAGACCCGATCCGGGCGAGCGCGTTCCCGGGGCGGCCGCGCCCGTCGGCGCTGTGGCACGCCGCGCAGGCGACGTCGTTGAAGATCGGCCCGAGTCCCGTCGACGGAGCGAACCGGCGGGCGAACTCCTCGTCCCCTCGAAGGAAGGCCGACATCTCCGGGGCCGTCAGGCCGTCGAGGGGACCGTCGAGCGTGTCCCCGGGATCGGGGGCGGAGGTGAGCAGGTCGCCGCACGCCAGCGCCAGCAGGGCCGCCAGACCGACCCCCGCCGCCTTGCCCCGCACCCGACCGATCATGGCCCACCGAGTATTAGGCATCCCATCGCACTTGTTTTAGGCTGGCCTAACTTACAGTGGACCGGCTCCCAACACAAGACCGGCGGCCGGGCGAATGCTGCCTGCCCGACCGCCGGCCGCGGGGGAACGGGGGCGTCAGATGGTGACTGTACGCCGGATCTTCCGGGCCAGGTCGAGCCGCTCCCGCAGGGTTTCGGCCTTGAGCCGCGCCTCGTCCAGCGCCCGCTGGCGGCGTTCCACGTCAAGCTTCGGCATGACCACGGCCGGCAGGCTCCACGTCCCGGAGAACGCGGGGAGACGATAGGTGATCCTGCCCTGGCCGGCCCGTGGCAGGACGCGAAGGCGTTCCATGAGCTCACCGGGAGCGCCGAAGAAGAAGCTCTCGCTTTCCACGTCGGACGCCTTGACCGCCTCCACGCGGACGGTCTTCAGCTGGCCATTGCTGAAGACGCGGAGTTCGACGGCGTCGCCCACGTTCACCTTCTCCATCTCGCGGTTCAGGCGGCGGATGCGGGTGCTGGCGGCCTGCCAGTCGCCGGCATCCTCTTTCGCGACGCGCAGGTCGACGCCGTTGATGGCCGCTACGCGATCGCCTTCGTCAATGCCGGCCCTGGCCGCCGGCCCGTCGTCGGCGACGCCCACGATCAGGATGCCGAGGGTATCCCGCCGGCTTCCGCTGCCGCCGAGGGAGATCCCGAGGACCGGACGATCACTCCGCACACGGCTCCAGGCCGAGGCACCTTGGGCGAGGGCCGGTCGGCTGAGCTCGTCGGCTCTCACGGTCTTCAACCGCACGGAGCGTGTGGCGCCGTCGCGATAGACGCGAAGCTCCACCTCGTCGCCGGCCTTGAGTTTCTCGAGTTCGCGGACGAGCCGGCGGTTCGCCACGCCTTCCATGTCCGGCTCGCCGGCATCGGCGGCGGAGAGGCGCAGGTTGACGTTGTTCACCGAGACGATCCGGTCTCCCTCCTCGATGCCGGCCTTGTCGGCCGGACCGTCGCGGGTCACCGACTCCACCAGCAGACCGAGCGTGTCGCGCTTGCCGGAGGTTCGCGTGGACACGCCGATCATGGCGCGATCGGGATCGCCGACGGTGTAGGCGAAGGCGCCGGGGGCCGTCTGGATGCGAACCTGGGCAGCGGCGCCGGTCGCGCCGCCGAAGACGGCAATCGACAGCACCAGCGATGATGCGAGTTTCATGGGCAGTCCTCGAAGCGTGAAGCTGTTCGTTTCCTCTGTCACGCGGCGTCTCGCCGATGGTTTACGCCAGGCGTCGCCGATGCGGCGCCGGGGACGGGGCGTATCTTTCCCGGATGACGACAGGCGTCGAGGTGTCACCGGGATCGGCGAGGCCGGACCTCGCGGCCTTCCGCGAGCATTGGCAGGACGAGAGCGACGCCTCGTATCTCTACGGCATCCTGGCGGCGCTCGAGCCTGAGGCGAAGCGCGCCGGCGTCTTCGCGCGCCTGCGTGACATCGAGACGCAGCATGCCGTCATCTGGTCGCAGCTGCTGGCGGCGCATGGGGCGCCGCCGGGCCCGTTCCGCCCGTCGGCGCGGGGGCGGGTGCTGGCGTTCCTTGGCCGGCGTTTCGGCACCGGGGCCCTGGTGAGCCTGCTGTTG
>JABWBJ010000023.1 GCA_013360595.1 Gemmatimonadaceae bacterium
CGGCCCGGCGCCGACGAGCACGCGCCCTACTACGGCGCGTACGTCGGCAAGGTCCCGGACGGCGATGTGGTCCGAACGCTCGCCGCGCAGATCGGCGAGACCGCCGCGCTGCTGCGCGGCATTCCGGAGGCCGGCGCCGGGCACCGGTACGCCGAGGGGAAGTGGAGCATCCGTGAGGTGGTCGGCCACGTGGCCGACGCCGAGCGCATCTTCGCGTACCGGGCGCTCCGCTTTGCGCGTGGCGATGGCACCGAACTCCCCGGCTTCGACGAAGCCGCCTTCGTGGCCCGCTCGCGGCTCGACCACCGGACGCTCGGCTCCCTGGTCGATGAACTCCTCGCCGTCCGGGGAGCCACGGTCGCGCTCTTCGACCATCTCTTTCCCGAGGAGTGGGATCGCCGGGGCACCGCCAACGGCAAGGTCATGTCCGTGCGGGCGCTGGCCTGGGTCATCGCCGGACATGAACGGCACCATGTCGCCGTCCTGCGGGAACGGTATCTTCGAGGCTGAGCAGCCGCGACACCGGACGGCGTAAAGGGCGGAATGCGAGGCCGGGATCCTGGGGCGTCCCGTTGCTGCTTCCCCGCCGTTGGGTGTCGCTGCGTCTCAGGGTCCCGGCGTCACCGGCTGCTCAGCCTCGCGACGGCTCCGCCTCGCTGCTTCGCAACACGCCCTTCAGTCGCACCGCGTGCTCCCGGGCTCGCAGCCTGAGGTTGAGCATCTCCACCAGGAACGAGAAGAACATCGCGAAGTACGTGTACCCCTTGGGGATGTGCTGGCCCAACCCCTCGGCGACCAGGTTCGTGCCGATCAGCACCAGGAACGCGAGCGCCAGCATCTTGATCGTCGGATGGCGATCCACGAAGTCGCTGATGGGGGTCGCCGCCGCCAGCATGATCCCCAGCGCGACGACGTTCGCCACGATCATGATCGACACTTCGCTCACCATCCCCACGGCGGTGATGACGGAGTCCAGCGAGAAGACGACGTCGATCACCATGATCTGCGCGACCACACCCCAGAGGGATCCGGCCGACCGCCCGGACTGCTCGTGCTCGGCTCCCTCCAGCTTCGAGTGGATCTCGAACGTCGCCTTGCCGATGAGGAACAGGCCGCCGACCAGCAGGATCAGGCTCCGGCCGGTGAAGTCGAGCCCCGCCATCGAAAAGAGCGGCGTCGTGAGCCGGACGATCCAGGCGATGGAAAGCAGCAGGAGCACCCGCGACACGAAGGCGCCGGCCAGCCCGAGCCGGCGCGCCTTTGCCTGGTGCTGCCTGGGAAGCCGGGACGAGAGGATCGAAATGAAGATGATGTTGTCGATGCCGAGGACGATCTCGAGCACCGTCAGGGTCAGCAGGCCGACGAGCGCGTTCGGGTCGGTGATCCAGTCCATGGGAGGTCGTGGTGGATTTGGAGGCGCGTAACTTACTTTCACCGCTCGCAGGTGTCGCCCCGTCGTGTACCGCCACCGAACCGACCGTGTCCGATCCGCGCTACCCTATCGGTCCCTTCACGCCTCCGGCCGCGCCGACGAAGGCCTGGCGTGAGCAGGCCATCGACATCATCGCCGGAACGCCGTCACGGCTGCGCGCCGCCGTGGCAGGGCTCGACGAGGACCAGCTGGACACGCCGTACCGGCCTGGCGGCTGGACGCTCCGGCAGGTGGTTCACCACGTGCCCGACAGTCACCTGAACGCGTACACCCGCGTGAAGCTGGCGCTGACGGAGCACGAGCCCGTGATCAAGCCGTACGACGAAGCGGCCTGGGCGGGTTTGCCGGACACGGACCGGGTTCCCGTTGAGGTCTCGCTCGCGCTGCTGGACGCCCTGCACCAGCGCTGGGTCGCGCTGCTCCGGTCCATGCGGGACGAGGACTTCGCCCGGGCGTACGTTCACCCCGAAACCGGGCGGCACACCCTCGAGTACCTGCTGGCGCTGTACGCCTGGCACGGTCCGCACCACGTCGCCCACATCACGACCGCGCGCGCGCAGCACGCGTGGTGAGCCGTCAGGCCGCGCCCGGCCCGCCGTGGGGGTCCGGCCCGACGTTGACCGGGAAACCCGCCAGCTATGCATACGTCGACGCCCCGAACAACCTGGGAGATCGAATGAAACGCACCATAGGCACGCTCGGCCTCGCCCTCCTGGCGACGCTCGGGTACGCGCAGACCGCGTGGGCCATTCCCGCCTTCGCCCGGAAGTACCGGGTGTCGTGCCAGCTCTGCCATGCACCGGTCCCGCGACTCACCGAGTTCGGCGAGGCGTTCGCCGGGAACGGCTTCGAGTTCGCGGTGGGCGAGCCGCCGCGAGACACGATCAGCACCGGCGACGCACTCCTGCGCCTGCAGAATGACTTCCCGGTCGCGATCCGGTACGACGCGTACGTCCGCGCGCAGACCGAACCGAAGGGTGGGCAGAACGC
Source organism: Gemmatimonadaceae bacterium (assembly GCA_013360595.1). Lineage (GTDB taxonomy): Bacteria > Gemmatimonadota > Gemmatimonadetes > Gemmatimonadales > Gemmatimonadaceae > JABWBJ01. The sequence continues at coordinate 2,423 of JABWBJ010000023.1, forward strand.
GGCCGACCTGCAGGCGCCGTGGGTCATCAAGCTCCTCAGCGGCGGGCAGATCGCCGACAAGGTCAGCTACTACATGTACTTCCTGCTCACCGAGCGGGGAGAAGTGGCCGGGCTCGAGGACGCCTACGTGCAGTTCACCGACGTGGCCGGGAGCGGAGTGGCGCTCCTCGTCGGGCAGTTCCAGGTCTCCGACCCGCTGTTCAAGCGGGAGCTCCGCCTCGAGTACGAGGATTACCAGCCGTACCGTGTGCGCGTCGGCCTGACGAGTGCCGACCTCACCTACGATCGGGGAGTCATGGCCCTCTGGTCTCCTCGCGAGGGAACCGATGTCGCCCTCCAGGTCGTGACGGGCCGGGGCCTGAACCATGCGGATGCCAACCGGCAGTACGATGGCGACGACGCCAAGAGCACCATGGTGCGCCTCTCGCAGGACATCGGCCCGCTGCGCCTCGGGGCGTTTGCCTACCGTGGCTACGAGAAGGCCGGGCACGCGCTCAACACGATCACCATGTGGGGGCCGGACGCGACCGTGCCGATCGGTTCGGCCGGGGAGATCAACGCCCAGTTCATCCGGCGGATCGATCGCGATCCCTTCCTGAGCACCTGCTCGATTGCGAATCCGTGCCCCGGCGGCATGGTCGTGCCGTTCGGCACGGCCGTCAACTCGGGCTTCGCCGAAGCGGTCTTCTGGCCGCAGGGCCAGGGGGGCCGCCTCTTCTTCACGGCGCTGTACAACTGGGTCGACTCCGACCGGCCGGTCGTGTCGCTGCGGCTCGGCGAGCAGGCGTCGGCGGCGGGGTATCTTTCGAAGTACAGCACACTGAATGGTGGTGCGCACTACCTGTTCCGCCGGAACGTCCGCCTCATGACCGAGGTGGGCTGGGACTTCGAACGGGAGCAGGCGCGCCTGATACTCGGGTCGATGTTCGCGTTCTGAACCGACCACACGACCGCGGGGCACCTCATGAGGCTGATGCTCGTCACTTCCATCCTGCTTCCCGTTCTGGCGCTGCCGATGGCGGGGTCCCCGTCGCAGGGGGCCTCGCAGGACCTGTCGCCGGCGATGGTGGCGCTGGGGGACAGCGTGTTCCACGGCAAGGTGGGCGGCGCGCTCTGCTACGTCTGTCATGGGCCGGCCGGAAAGGGTGTCGCCGGGCTCGGCCCCGACCTGACGGACCGGGAGTGGCTGCATGGCGACGGCAGCGTTGCTTTCATCGCGAAGCTTGTCACCGATGGCGTGATGAAGCCGAAGAAGCTCCCGGCGCCGATGCCTCCGCGGGGAGGCGGGAATCTCACCGACGCGCAGATCAAGGCCGCGGCCGCGTACGTCTATTCTCTTTCCCGGCCCAAAGTTGGGTAAGCCGCGCCGCCGGACAGGCAAGGCTCCGTGGAGCCTCCCCGTGGCCGCACTGGCGGCCCTGGTGCTTCTGGCAGCACCAGCCACGACGGCGCTGGCGCAGGCGACCGTCGTTCTGGTGGTGCGTCACGCCGAGCGCTCGCCCGGGACCGGCGATGTCCCCATCTCCGAAGCGGGCCACGCGCGCGCCCGGGCGCTTGCCGACCTCGCCAGCGCGGCGGGTGTGCAGGCGGTCATCCATACGCAGTTCCAGCGCACGCGCCAGACGGCGGAACCATTCCTGGCCGCGGCGGGCGTCAGCGCCACGGTGGTGAGCACCCAGTCGGACATCGGCGCCCACAGCCGTGACGTCGCCGCAGCCGTGCGGCAGCATGCGGGGAAGACCGTACTTGTGGTCGGCCACAGCAACACCGTGCCGGCCATCGTAGCCGCGCTCGGCGGAACGCGGTATCCCGACCTGTGCGACGCCGAGTACGACGCGCTGTTCACGGTGATTCTGGCCGACGATGGCGCCGTCCGGACCATCCGGTCCCGGTTTGGCGCGGCCACCCCTCCGGGACCCGAGTGTGCCACGATGCGCGGATCCCTGGAGTGAGCGGCGCGGGGATCAGAATCCGCGGATCTGCAGGTGCACTTCATCCCCGGGCGAGACGGTCACGCGCTCCGACACCGGCGTGACCCGGCCACCGATCGGATCCGCCAGGAACTGGAGGGCGCTCGCGCCAAAGACGTACTGCGCGGGTATCGTGAATCGGCTCGTCGCCAGGCCACGCGCGGTCCCGAGGCGGATGCGTTGTCCACCCTGCAGCAGGAAGATGTTGTGGTCGAGGTAACTGTCGTTCTGGACCACCAGTGTCGTGCGTGCCTGGCTGTCGGTGGCGACCCGTTTCGGACCGCACGCCAGGAGCAGCGCGACGCCGGCCAGGCTGGTGAAGCGCAGAAGGCGCACCATGTGTTCTCCGGAAGCTGTGTCTGCAGGGATACCCCACGGGAGCGTGGACGATCGCTTCGGCCGAACGCTGGCGCGCCCGGTCTCCCGTTCTTCATATATCCGCCATCGCCACCGTCTCGTACGAGGATCTGCCCGTGCTGCCGAAGGAATACCCCGACCACTACGACGCGACACTCATTCTCCAGCTCTACGACCTGCGCCGCGAGAGCGTGATGCGGGAGGCCCGCGCGGCCATCACCCGCTTCCGGCCGGCGACGGCGGAGGAGGCCGTGGCCGTCCTGAAGCACGATCACCCATTGAATACTGCGCTCCGACAGGTGGTCGGCTACTGGGAGATGGTGTACGGGATGATGAAATGGGGCATCCTGCACGCGGAGTTCGCGCTGGAGAGCACCGGCGAGGGGCTGGTGGTATTCGCGAAGCTGGAGCCGTTCCTGGAGCAGATCCGGGCCCAGAAGACCGGGGTCCAGTTCCTCAACACCGAGTGGGTCGCGACCCAGACCGAGGCGGGTCGCCGCACCATGGAGCGTCTCCGGCCGCGCTACGCGCCCGGGACGGCCGCGCGCTGACGGCAAGTCCGTCGCTGACCGGTCTGCTGGCCGGGGCCATCGATTACGCCGGGCTGTTTCCGCCGGCCGGGCTGGCGATGCACGACGCCGTGGCGGAGTACCGCCGGCATCGAGACGCGCCCGATCAGTGGGCGCTCGGCCGATTCGTCGTCCCGCTGGCACGCTGGACCGAGTTCGAGGAGGCCGCCCTCGCGGTCTCGCGGGGGGAGCGCTGGCCCGTCAGTGTGTTGGCGTCTCCCCCGGATGCTGGAGCGGTGGCAGCGCTCCTCGCGCGGGGATCCGGGACCGGCCTGGCGATCGAAGCCGTGGAGTGGCGCACGCCCTCTCCGGCGGAGGTGCTGGAAGCCGCGGGGCTCGTCGCGCTCGTGAGCGAGGTGTTCGTGGAAGCCGGCGCTCCGGGGGCCGCGCTCGAGCCGTTCGCACAGGCGGTGCGGAGCGCTGGGGCATCGGCGAAGATGCGAACCGGCGGGCTGAGCGCCGACGCGTTTCCGGAACCGGCGTGGGTGCTGGCGTTCCTGCGCGCCTGCTGGAGAGCCGGCGTGCGGTTCAAGGCCACCGCTGGCCTGCACCATGCCGTGCGGGGGCGGTACGCGCTGACCTACGAGCCCGGCAGCGACACGGGGCTCATGTACGGGTTCCTCAACGTGGCGGTCGCTGCGGCACTCGTCTGGCGCGGCCTGGACGATGCAACGGTCCTCGCCGCCCTGGACGAGCGCTCCGCCGGGGCTTTCGCGTTCAGTGAGCAGGGTCTGGACTGGCGGGGTGTCCACCTGTCCACCGCGGACCTCAACGCGGTGCGCACGAACTTCCTTGCCGGCCTCGGATCCTGCTCGTTTCGCGAGCCACTGACGGAGCTTGGCCTGCTGCCGGAGCCCGTATGACGGTCAACGAGACGCACCGGCTCGACCTGCGATCGTGGGTGCCGTCGGCCAGCGACGCGGACACGGATTTCCCGATCCAGAACCTGCCGCTCGGCGTCTTCCGGCCACGGGATGCCGGCGAGTCGTGGCGGGTCGGCATCGCCATCGGTGACCGGATTCTTGACCTGGCGGCGGCGGCGCGGTCGGGACTGCTGGATGGGGCGGCGTCGCGGGCGGGGTCGCGCTGTGCCTCGGCATCGCTGAACGGGCTGATGGCGCTGGAGCCGGTCCACTGGAACGCGCTCCGCGTGCAGTCGAGCCGGCTGCTCAGGGCGGACACGCCCGAGGGGGAGCGCGCGCGCCGGCTCGAGGGCACGGTTCTGCTGGCGCAGGCGGACGCCGAGCTGGCGCTGCCGGCCGTGGTGGGCGACTACACCGACTTCTACGCCTCGCTGGCGCACGCCACGAACGTGGGGCGCCTGTTCCGTCCCGACCGGCCGCTCCTGCCGAACTACAAGTGGGTGCCGATCGGATACCATGGGCGCGCGTCGTCGCTCGTGGTGAGCGGGACGCCGGTCCGGCGCCCGCATGGGCAGGTGGCGTCCGATCCGGAGGGGCCGCCCACGTTCCAGCCAACGGCGCGGCTCGACTATGAGGTGGAAGCGGGCTTCCTGGTCGGGATCGGCAGTGCGCTGGGCGACCCTGTCCCCGTATCGGCGGCGGGCCAGCTCCTCTTCGGCGTCTGTCTCCTGAACGACTGGTCGGCGCGCGACATCCAGGCCTGGGAGTACCAGCCGCTGGGTCCGTTCCTCTCCAAGAGCTTCGCCAGTACGCTATCGCCGTGGGTGGTCACGGCCGAGGCGCTGGCGCCGTTCCGCGTGGGGGTCGCGCGTCGCGCCGAGGGCGACCCCGAGCCACTGCCGTACCTCCTTGACCCGATCGATCAGGCGGAAGGGGCGATCGATATCCGCTTCGAGGTATCGCTGCGGACGCGGGCGATGCGCGACTCCGGGCTCGCGGCGGCGCGCCTTTCGCTCGGGACGCTGGCCGACCTGTACTGGACGCCGGCACAGCTGATCGCGCACCACACCAGCAACGGCTGCAACCTGCGCCCCGGGGATCTGCTGGGGAGCGGCACAATCTCGGGCGCGTCCGCAGACGCTCGCGGCTGCCTGCTGGAGATCACCCGGCGGGGCGCCGAGCCGGTTCGACTACCGAACGGCGAGGAGCGCCGGTTCCTCGAGGATGGCGACGAGGTCGTGATCCGAGCGTGGTGTGAGAGGGACGGCTTTGCCCGGATCGGCTTCGGCGCGTGCACGGGCATGGTCGTGCCCGCGAGCAGACCTTCACCCTGAGCTACCAGTCATGGAACTCATACGGACCGACGCAGCGCCGATCCCCGGCGGCCACTACTCACAGGCGGTCGTGCACAACGGTTTCGTCTTCGTGGCCGGCCAGCTCGCCTTCGTTCCCGGGCAGCGGGAGCACCGGCCGGGGCCGATCGCGGAACAGACGGAGCAGGCGCTCCGGAACGTCGAGGCCATCCTCAAGGCGGCGGGGAGCGGGCTCGACCGGGTCGTCCAGATGACGATCTACGTGTCCGACATGGACCACTGGGGCGAGGTGAACGCCACGTACGCGCGGATCATGGGCTCACACCGTCCGGCGCGCGCGATCGTCCCCGTGAAGGAGCTGCACTACGGGTACGGGATCGAGGTGCAGGCGATAGGGGTGGTAGGCTGAGGGTTCAGGGTTCAGGGTTCGGGGTTCAGGGTTCGGGGTTCAGGGTTCGGGGTTCAGGGTTCGGGGTTCAGGGTTTGGCGGCCCCTGAACCCCGTACCCTGAACCCCGAACCCTCACCCCATATTCTCTCCCATCGCCTTCGCGAAGCCGCTGCAGCTCACCAGCGTCGCGCCCGGCATCATGCGCTCGAAGTCGTAGGTGACGCGCTTCTGCGCGATCGTCTTCTCCAGCGACGTGATGATGAGGTCGGCCGCCTCGTGCCAGCCGAGGTACCGGAACATCATCTCGCCCGACAGGATTACCGATCCCGGGTTCACCTTGTCCTGGTTGGCGTACTTCGGGGCCGTGCCGTGGGTGGCTTCGAAGATTGCGTGTCCGGTGACGTAGTTGATGTTGGCGCCGGGGGCGATGCCGATCCCGCCCACCTGCGCGGCGAGGGCGTCCGAGATGTAGTCGCCGTTGAGATTGGGCGTGGCGATCACGCCGTACTCCCTGGGCCGCGTGAGGATCTGCTGGAGGAAGGCGTCGGCGATGGCGTCCTTGATCACGAGGCCGTTGGGGAGCCTGAGCCAGGGTCCGCCGTCGATCTCCACGCCGCCGAACTCGGACTTTGCGAGTTCGTACCCCCAGTCCCGGAACGCGCCCTCGGTGAACTTCATGATGTTGCCCTTGTGCACCAGCGTCACGCTCGTGAAACCGTGATCGAGGGCGTAGCGGATGGCCGCCCGAACCAGGCGCTGCGTGCCCTCGACCGAGATGGGCTTGATCCCGATCCCGCTGGTGGCGGGAAACCGGATCTTCTTCACGCCCATTTCCGCCTGGAGGAACGCGATCACGCGCTGGACCTCGGGCGTGCCCTCGGCCCATTCGATGCCCGCGTAGATGTCCTCCGTGTTCTCGCGGAAGATCACCATGTTCACGTCCTCGGGGCGTTTCACCGGCGACGGGACCCCGGTGAAGTAGCGGACCGGCCGCACGCAGGCGTAAAGGTCGAGCTGCTGGCGCAGCGCGACGTTGAGCGATCGGAAGCCGCCGCCGACCGGCGTGGTCAGCGGGCCCTTGATGGCGACGAGGTGCGCCGAGATGGTCTGCAGCGTCTCGTCAGGCAGCCAGCTGTCCAGCTGCGCCTTGGCCTTCTCCCCCGCCAGCACCTCCAGCCACTGGATGCGGCGGCGGCCGCCGTACGCCTTCTCGACGGCGGCGTCGAACACGTGTTGTGACGCGCGCCAGATGTCGGGCCCGGTGCCGTCTCCCTCGATGAACGGGATGATCGGGTGATCGGGAACCTGGAGGGCGCCCGAGGCCATGGTGATGCGTCCGGTTGTTGGCATGGAGGATTCGAGTTGGAGTTGGGAGTTGAGAGGTGGGAGTTGCGAGAGGAGCCGACTGAGGGGGGAAGGGTACGGCGCACCGGAAAGGAAACGAGAGCGTGAGGGGTCGCGAGCCGCCATCCTCACCTCACAACTCCCAACTCCCAACTCCCAACTCCCAACTCAGCTTCCCACCCGCACGACCCCCGCCGCACCCATGCCGCCGCCGACGCACATCGTGACCAGCCCGTGTCCGCCGCCGACGCGGCGAAGCTCGTGGAGGAGCTGCGTGACGAGCTTGGCACCGGTGGCACCTAACGGGTGCCCGAGGGCGATCGCTCCGCCGTTCACGTTCAGCCGGTCGTCCGCGAAGCCCAGCTCGCGCTGCACGGCGAGCGCCTGGCTGGCGAAGGCCTCATTGAACTCGATCAGCCGGATGTCGTCGAGGGTGAGGCCGGCGCGCCGGAGCGCCTTCGGCACCGCGTGGATCGGCCCGATGCCCATCACGTCGGGTTCGACGCCGGCCACGGCGAACGTGACGAACTGCGCGAGCACCGTCAGCCCGTGCGCCCGCGCGTACTCCGCGCTCGCCACCACCACGGCGGCGGCGCCGTCCGAGTAGGGGCTGGAGTTCCCGGCCGTCACGGTGCCATCCTGGCGGAACGCCGGCTTCAGCGTCGCCAGGCGCTCCATCGTCGTGTCGGGCCGAACCAGTTCGTCGACGGCGAACTGCCCGTCCAGGACCTCCTTGCGTGGCCCCGACCACGACACCTTCTGCACCGGAATGGGCACGATCTGCCCGTCGAAACGGCCGGCCGCCTGGGCCGCGGCCGCCTTCCGGTGGCTCTCGAGCGCGTACGCGTCCTGGTCCTGGCGCGACACCTTCCAGCGCGACGCGACACGCTCCGCGGTGAGCCCCATGCCGATCATCTGTTCGGTCATCGCGGGATGCAGCCGCGTGTGCCATCCGGACATCGGCACCTGGCTCATCATCTCCACGCCGCCGGCGACCACGACGTCGGCCATGCCGGCCATGATCGCCTGCGCCGCGCCGGCCACGGTCTGCAGCCCCGACGAGCAGAAGCGATTCACCGTCGCTGCCGGCACCTGCACCGGGAGACGGGCCCGGAGCACCGCCAGCCGCGCGATGTTGAGCCCCTGCGGCCCTTCCGGCATCGCACAGCCCCAGAGCACGTCGTCGATGTCTCCGGGGTCCACGTTGGCGCGCTTCACCGCCTCCTGCAGCACGGTGGCCGACAGATCGATGGGATGGACCCCGGCCAGCGACCCGTCGGCCTTGCCCCGGCCGACGGCGCTCCGCACCGCGCTCACGATCACCGCGTCTCGCATGCTCAGTTCCGCAGGGGCTTGCCCTGCCGCAGCATGTGGGCGATCCGCTCGCGGGTTTGCGGCGTGCCCAGCAGCGACAGGAACGCCTCGCGCTCCAGGTCCAGGATGTCCTGCTCGGTCACGGGGCGCGGCGGGCCGTCGCCGCCGCTCAGCACCCACGCCACCTTCCGGCCGATCGTGACCTCGTGGTCCGTGATGGCATTGGCCTCGCGCATCGCCCAGATCGCGTACGACAGATTCCCCAGCGATTCACTCCCCAGGGCGCGCACCGTTCGCGGCAGGGCGGGCGTGTAATCGGGCGCCAGCTCCAGCACCCGCGCCTTGGCGTCGGCCAGGAGCCGGTCGCGGTTCATCGATATGCGGTCCGCCCCCCGGAGGAACCCCAGCCGGCGGGCATCGAGCGCGCTCGCGCTCACGGTCCCCATCGAGATCAGCTTGAAGGCGCGCCGGACCGCCTCGAACGGATCGGCCTCCTCGTACGCTTCCAGATCAGCGGTGAAGCGGAAGAGCAGCTCTTTGGTGCCACCACCCCCCGGCAGCAGCCCCACGCCGACCTCCACGAGCCCGATGTACAGCTCCGCGCCGGCCTGCACCCGCGACGCGTGGAGCATGAACTCCGCGCCGCCTCCCAGCGTCAGGCCGTTCGGCGCGACCACCACGGGGAAGGGCACCGTGCGCAGGCTGGCCACCACCCGCTGGAAGCGACGCACCGCCGCGTCCAGCGCATCCCAGTGGCCGGCGTCCACCTCGGCGAGCAGTTCGGCCAGGTTGGCCCCGGCGGAGAAGGTCGCCGGATTCGGGCTCCCGAGCACCAATCCGGTGAAGCCGCTCCGGTCCACCAGCTCCAGGGACTTCTCGATCAGGTCCAGCGCGCCGCTCCCGAGCGTGTTCATCTTGCCGTGCAGCGTGAGCAGCGCCACCCCGTCGCCGATGTCGAGGAGCGTGGCTTCGCGGTTGCCGGCGAGCGACCCGAGCCGCAGCTGCACGAGCTCGAGGTCGAGCGCGTGCGGGATCGGTTCGATCGGCGCGTAGTCCCCCACGAACGACAGCTGCCGCGGCCCGCTGCTCAGCCGGCGATAGAAGCCCTCGCGCGCCGTGGCCAGGAGCCCCGGTTCTCCCTGCCCGCGCTCGGCAAAGGCCGCTCGCAGCCAGTCCGCGCCGAGCGCATCGAACATGGAGAACGGGCCCATCTCCCACGCGAAGCCCCACTCCAGCGCCCGATCCACGGACGCGATGTCGTAGGCCAGACTCGGCGTCCGGACCAGCGTGTATTCCGCCGTCGAGAGCAGGAGCGACCGCAGAAACTCGGCGTGCGTGCCGCCGACCCGCGTGATGGCCTTCAGCCGATTCGCCAGCGGTTCCTTCAGGACGAAGGCCAGATCGGGGAATTCGGGCGCGACCTGCGGTCGGTACTCACCGGTGCGCCAGTCGAGCGTGAGAATCCGGCTTCCTTCCTTGCGGTAGAAGCCGGCGCCCGTCTTCGCTCCCAGGTGTCCCTTCTGCACCAGATCGTGGACCCAGGCCGGAAGGGAGAAGTCCTCCCCGGTCGTCGCCGAAAGCCCCGCCGAAACGTCGGCGAGCACGTCGAGGCCGGAGATGTCGGCGGTCCGGAACGTGGCCGACTTCGGTCGGCCCAGGAGCGGCCCGGTGAGCGCGTCCACCTCGTCGATCGTGAGGCCGAAATCCTCCATCAGGCGAATGGCGCGGAAGAGCCCGTGGAGGCCGAGCCGGTTGGCGATGAAGCCGGGCACGTCACGCGCGAGGACCACGCCCTTGCCCAGCATGCGTTCGGCGAAGTCCCGAACGCGCGTCACGACATCGGGAAGGGTATCGGAGGTCGGGATGAGCTCCAGCAGGTGGAGATGGCGAACGGGGTTGAAGAAGTGCGTGCCCAGGAAGTGCTGTCGGAAGTGCTCGCCACGGCCGGCCGCCAGCGTATGGATCGGGATGCCGGACGTGTTCGACGTGACGATCGCCTCGGCGCCGACGAGGGGCTCGATCCGCGCGAACAGCTCCTGCTTGGGCGCCGGACGCTCGATGATCGCTTCGACGATCCAGTCGCACCCGGCCAGCTGGTCCAGATGATCCTCGGTGTTCCCGCAGAACACGCGCGCGGCGCAGGCCGGATCGAGGAACGCGCTCGGTCGCGCCTTGAGCGCGCGGTCCACGGCGCCGCGCGCGCGGGCGTTCCGGTCCGGGTGATCGGGGACGTCCAGGAGGACCACGGGGAACCCGGCCGACGCCGCCAGGGCCGCGATCCCGGTCCCCATGGCACCGGCGCCCACCACGCCCACCCGCGCGATTCGCATTCCAGCTCGCCCCTGAGAATGTCCGCGGAGGAAGATCGAGGGGCGCCTCCGCCGCGACAAGGGAGAGACCGCCGACGCGTGGCTCTACCACGCGGAACGATGGGCACTTAGGCTCCGGGCATGCCCGTGATGTCTCTGCTGCTTGCGCTCCTGGCGATGGCGCCGACCAGGCCCCGTCCGAACCCGCAGGATTCGCTCATGGCTCCGGGCGTCGCGCGGTCGCTGGCGGCGTCGCGCCGGTCCCGGATCTCGGACCTGCGCTACGACCTGTCGCTCGACGTGACCCGGGCCGACACGGCGGCGGGGCGCGTCACCACCCGGTTCACCCTCACCGGCCAGGGCGATCTCATCGTCGACTTCCGCGGCCTCCGGATCCGGCGGCTCCGCGTCAACGGCCTGGTCCTCCCTGAACCGGAGTTCAACGGCCACCACGTGCGCGTGCCGGCCTCCGCCGTGGTCGTTGGCGCCAACCGTCTCGACATCGATTTCGACGCCCGCATCGCGCCGGCAGGGGCCGGTATCATCCGCGTGAGCGATCCGGCCGATGGGGCCACGTACCTCTACACGCTCCTCGTCCCCAGCGACGCGCAGCTGCTCTTCCCGGTCTTCGACCAGCCGGACCTGAAGGCGCGGCTGACGCTCCGCCTGACGACGCCGCGCGAATGGACCGCGGTCGCGAACGGCGCACGAGTCGCCGCCGACACCAGCGGCCGGAAGGTGACGCACACCTTTGCCGAATCGAGCCCGATCAGCACGTACCTGATGGCGTTCGCGGCCGGGCCATGGGCGACGCGCTCGTGGGGCGGATCGTCCCGGCCGATCACGCTGTACGTCCGGCGTTCGCGCGCAACGGAAGTCGATGCGGACTCGATCATCGCCGACAACGACCGCGGGCTGCGCTGGCTCGAGCGGTATTTCGCCTCGCGGTATCCGTTCGGCAAGCTCGACGTGGTGCTGGCGCCGGCCTTTCCCTTCGGGGGCATGGAACACCCGGGGGCGATCTTCTACAGCGAGGAGCGATTCATCTTCCGGGAGCCGCCCACCCTGTCGCAGCGCCAGGGCCGCACCGCGACCATCTACCACGAGGTGGCTCACCAGTGGTTCGGCGACCTGGTCACCATGGAGTGGTTCGACGACCTCTGGCTCAAGGAGGGCTTCTCGACGTACATGGCGGCCAGGATGCAGGCGGCGATGGATCCGGGGTCCGACGCCTGGAAGACCTTCTACCTGCGCAACAAACCGCCCGCCTACGCGGTGGACGCGACCGAGGGCACGACGCCCGTCTGGCAGGCGCTGGACAACCTGGACCAGGCCAAGAGCGCGTACGGCGCCATCGTCTACAACAAGGCGCCGTCGGTGCTGAAGCAGCTGAACCACCTGGTCGGAGACGATGCGTTTCAGGGCGGCCTGCAGCGCTTCCTGAGGCGGCACGCCTTCGCCAACGCCACCTGGCGGGACCTGCTCGCGTCGATCGCCGAAGCGTGGGGGCGGCCGCTCGATGCCTGGGGCGCCAGCTACATCCTGCGGCCGGGCCTGCCGGTGATCGAGCAGCACGTCGATGTTCGCGAGGGGAAGATCGCGCGACTGGCGCTCGTGCAACGGCCGGCCGGCGCCGTGTCGGGACGCGGGGCGTGGCCGATCGGCACGGTCCTGTCGCTCGCCTTCACCGACGGCGCGGTCACGCGAATCCCGGTGACGCTCGCGGAGGACACCACGATCGTCGAAACGGCGGCGGGACGTCCGGCGCCGGCCTGGGTGTTCGCGAATGCGGGCGATCAGGCGTACGGTCTGGTGCTGCTCGACTCCCTGAGCGTCGCCTGGCTCGAAGGCGGCATCGGGTCGGTGCGGCCGGGGCTGGATCGCGCCATGCTGTGGGGCGCCCTCTGGGATCTGGTGCGGGAGTCGGCCTTCGCGCCGGACCGGTACGTGCGGATGGTGCTCCGCGAGCTTCCGCGCGAGCGCGACGAGCAGCTCGTGCCGGTTCTGCTCGGTCGCCTGACGAGAGCCCTGGGCGGCTACCTCGGGGATCGGGATCGCGCCGAGTGGTTGCCGAAAGCCGAGCAGGGCCTGTACGCGGTCGCGGTGGACAGCGCGGCCCCGTACGGCGTGCGCCGCGCCCACCTCGACGCCTTCATTCGCGTTGCCGCCACGGCGGCGGCGATCGACACGCTGGAGGCGCTGCTCGATCGGCCGGCGCTGAGCGGCCTGCCGATTGGCG
>JABWBJ010000389.1 GCA_013360595.1 Gemmatimonadaceae bacterium
CGGGACCGTGGCGGCGGCCGGCGCCGGCGTCGCCACGGGCGCGCCGACCTCCGTCTCCAGGCGCGCCACGACCGCATTCACCGCGACCGTTTCGCCTTCCTGCACCAGGATCTCGGCCAGGACCCCGGCGGCCACGGCCTGGACCTCGGAGTCCACTTTGTCAGTGGAGATCTCGAAGATCGTCTCGTCGCGCTTGACCTGGTCGCCGACCTTCTTCAGCCATCTGGTGAGCGTACCCTCGGCGAGGGATTCGCCCATCGAGGGCATCAGGACGTCAATGCGTGCCATGAGTGAGTGAATCGTGATTCGTGATCCGCAACCGAAATCCCTGAACCGCCACCCTCGTCTCGAAGGACGCCGACTTACGGCTTCCGATTCCTCCCGAGCCTCCGGAGGACGAGCACCGGCAGCGAAACCGCTCCGATAATCATGCCCACCGCCGCGAAGTAGTACCAGTCGCAGGCGGGCGTTCCTTCGATTGGAACGCAGCCGCGGGCGCCCCCGACCACCTTGCCGATCAGGACGCCGATCATGCCACCGCTCCAGAAGCCGATGAACGTGGTGAAGCACCCCACGCCGATCCGGCGTCCCCGCGCGATCTCATCGTCCGCTGTTCCCGGACCCGGACCGTTGCCCGCCGCGTCGCCGGCCACCTCGAGCGCCTAGTACGCCGCCTCGAGCGCGTGCGACGGGTCCGCCCGGCGGCGTAACGACACGAAGAAGCGCTTGACGTTGCGATCGAGGCGGCTCTCACCCATCTGATCCGTGGTCGCCTCGACGAACGTATAGTGGCCGCCCTCGGCCCTGGCCGTGATCTGCACCGTCGCCGTCACCTCCGGCGACCCGACGACGCCGCGGAAGGTCCGGGCGCGCGGCCCGGACGACGTCTTCTGCAGGCCGAGCGCGGTGAAGAACGCGTCGGCCGCCTCGATGGCCTCGGCCGGCGTCAACGTGGTTCGGTAGAAGTGCCGCACGGTTATCTGACCTCGCCTCTCGCCGGAAAGACCTCCTGCATCCAGTCCATCCGCTCGAGGCGTTTGGTGGAATCGCGCTGAAACCGGATCGCGAGCGCCCACTGGCCCGCGGTGACGAACTGCATCTTCGCGTAGTACGTGCCGAGCTCGGCCCCCTTCACCAGCGGATCATAGGAATCGATGCCGTCCTGGCTGGTCGCGAAGATCTGGCCGCGTCCGGTCTCGATGGGCTCCCCCGTCTTCCGGTCGCGGACGACCACCTTGTACTGGTTGACTTCGCGCGCGCGCGGCGGGAGCGGGTCGGAGATGACGCGAAGCTCCATGTCCTCGGTGAGGAACTTCATGCTCAGGTCGCGCGGGCCGGACCGGCACGCGGCGACCGCGAGCACCGCCAGACCGAGTAGCCAGACTCGACGGGACATCAGGAGGCGTAGTACTCGAGGCCGAGGTGGGTGATCTGCTCCTCTCCCATGAGGTGGCGGAGCGTGTTCTTGAGCTTGGTCTGCTGGATGAAAAGATCGTGCTCCGGCTGCAGCCCCGCAGCGGCCATCGGCGACTTGTAATAGAAGCTTAACCATTCCTGGATGCCCTTCATCCCCGCGCGCTGCGCGAAGTCCGAGAAGAGGGCGAGGTCGAGCACGAGCGGCGCCGCGAGGATGGAGTCCCGGCAGAGGAAGTTGACCTTGATCTGCATCGGGTAGCCCATCCATCCGATGATATCGATGTTGTCCCACCCTTCCTTGTTGTCGCCGCGCGGGGGGTAGTAGTTGATCCGCACGACGTGGGAGAAATCCCGATACAGCGCGGGGTACATCTCGGGCTGCAGGATCGTGTGCAGCACCGACAGCTTCGATTCCTCCTTCGTCTTGAACGAGGCCGGGTCGTCCAGCACCTCGCCGTCGCGATTGCCGAGGATATTCGTGGAGTACCATCCGGCCAGGCCGAGCATTCGCGCCTTGAGGCCTGGCGCGATGACGGTCTTCATCCAGGTCTGGCCGGTCTTGAAGTCCTTCCCGGAGATGGGCACCGCGCGCTGATTCGCGAGGTCGATCAGGGCCGGCGTGTCGACGCAGAGGTTGGGCGCGCCGTTCGCGAAGGGCACGCCCTCCATGATGGCCGCCCAGGCATAGAGCATCGAGGGCGCGATGGCGTCGTCATTCCGTTCCATCGCCCGCTCGAACTGCTCGATGGTCGCGTGCTGCGGGCCCGGCTTGATGTACGTCTCGGTGGACGCGCACCAGACCATGACCACCCGGTCGCAGCCGTTCCGCGCCCGGAAGTCGCGGATGTCCTGCCGCAGCTGTTCCGCCAGGTCGCGCTTGGTCTTCCCCAGCTTCACGTTCTCGCCGGTGATGCGCGTGACGTAGCGCGAGTCGAAGACGGCGGGCATCGGTCGGATCCCCCGGAGGAAATCCCCGACGGCTTCGAGGTCGCGCTCGACCAGCACGCCGGCCTTCTTCGCCGCCGTGTAGGCGTCGTCCGGGATGGGATCCCAGGCGCCGAACACGAGGTCGTCCAGCCCGGCCAGCGGCGCGAAGTCACGGATCAGCGGCGAACGCTGTTCGGTGCGCTTCCCAAGCCGGATGGTGGCCATCTGGGTCAACGACCCGATGGGCTGCGTATAGCCGCGGCGGATGCTCTCCGCGCCGGCCATGAAGGTCGTCGCCACAGCGCCGAGGCCCGGGGTCAGCACGCCGAGCCTGCCCTCGGGCCGGCGAATGGACACCCGAGGCATCGCGGTCGAAAACGGCACGTCGTCAGTCTCCGTAGGTAGGTGGCGCGCCTAACGCGCGCGATCGAACGGGTTGGGAAGAGCGGCGGCGGCCGCCGCGTCCCGCGCCGGATCCTCCGGCACAGGGGAGTCGGCGGGGCGGGATTCAGCCGTGT
>JABWBJ010000390.1 GCA_013360595.1 Gemmatimonadaceae bacterium
GGCCGCCGCCGTCGCCCCGGCCCACCCGACGCCGACGGCTCCGCCGGCTGTGAGCACGCCACCAACGCCCGCGCCTGTGCGGCGCTGCTTCGTGTGTGGAGAACCGGGGCACATTGATCCCGCCCAACCCACCATCCTTGTGTGCCGCAGCGCCCATCGCAGCCTGATCGGCCCCGGGGTCGCTCCGCCGTCTCCGCCGCGCCCGACTGCGACCCCTGTGCCGTCGCTCCTGCCGCTCGACGGCGGCAACATCACCGTCTCCCCGGCGGACCTCGACGCCATGCTGGCCGATCCCGACGTGGTCAAGGCGCTGAGCCCAGACATCCGGTCCGCCATCGAGCAGGTGCGCGCCCAGATGGGTCGGCCATGATCATCGCCGCGCGCTGGCGCTCGTTCCGTGATGGCCGCGAGAAAGCGGCGTACATGCAGCACGGCGCGGAGCGCGACGCCAGCGCGCCCCTCGTGCTCGCCACGGCGGCCACGTTTCGGCCCATCGCGAACCCTTGGGATCGCGCGCACGCCATCCTGCGCTTCTGCCAGTATTGCATCGAGTACACCCGCGACCCGGGTATGGAGGTGCTCGACTCCTCCGAGGTGGGCCTCGTCCGCGGCTTCGGTGATTGCGACCTGAAATCGCGGCTCTGCGTCGCGCTCATGCTCGCTTGTGACCTCCGCGCCGAGATCGAGCCCGTCTTCGTGGGCGACGAGTTCCCGCACGTCCGGGCGAGGGTCCATCTGTACGGCCGCTGGTGGCGCATCGATCCGTCGATCTTGAACAGCGACATCGGCCAGGTCCCGAGGACTGGCATCGTCACCAACTGGCGAAAGGCGTAGCCCTCATGCAAATGCGCTGGGTCTGCTCAGGATGCAGCCGTCCGTGGGATCCGGCGTGTCGCCAATGCGACTCGTGCGACGCCACCTACCCGGTGAACGTCGGCGTACCGTCGCGCCCGGAGGCGGCCCCCACTGGACCCGCGGCCCGCATCAAGATCGAGACGCTCGAGGGCGTCCGGGACCTCGTTCCGGTCCAGTGCGACGCCGTGCTATCGCGGGCGCTCGGCGGCGTCGTGCCCGGCTCGCTCATCCTCGTCTGGGGCCTCCCCGGCGCTGGCAAGTCCACCCTCGCCGCCGAGCTCGCGTCGCAGCTCGCCGCGAGGTTCGCGGGGCTCTGCTACTGGCTCGACATGGAGCAGCTCAACGGCGGCCTGATAAAAGCCTGCTTCAGCCGCACCGGCTCGCCCACCGACAGGCTTCGCGTCGTCCGCCCCGAGGACTCTGCCGACCCGCACCGCCTCCCCGTCACCTGGAGGGACGCGATCGCCGTGATCCCACGCAGCCCGCGCGTCGTCGTCGTCGTGGACTCCCTCCAGACGTGGGCGCAGAGCCACCGCGAGCAGACCGCGCTCATGCAATCGCTCCGCACGCTGCGACCGTCACCCCGCGCGACCGGCGCGACGGTCGTGGTCATCTCGCACGCCACGAAGAAGGGCGATGCCGCCGGCCGCAACACCAATCAGCATAGCGGCGACGCGAACGTCACGGTGGACGTCTCCAGCATCACCGTCACGAAATGCCGCTGGACCCCCTGCCCGAGAACCCTGCCCCGTCCTTCGTCCAGGACGATTGATGATCCTAGGCTCTGAAACGCCAGGCGTCCCACATAGGAGCACGGCGTGAGATCTGAATCGGACACATGTGTCGGCGGATGCAATTCTTCCGGCCAGCGCGTAGCATCTTCACCATGAGGGGGGATGACGAGGACGTTGACTGGTGCTCGCGATCCGAGGCCGTCCGCGGCATGCTCAAGCTCAATCAGCAGAGCTTTGGAAGCTTGCTCCGCATCGGCATGGGTGCCGTCCGTAGGTGGAGGAATGGACAGCAAGCGCCTGACAAATTCGGGAGACTCCTTATCGAGTTACTCGAGGGCGTTCTGAACGTCCATCATCGATCGGTGGTGATCGAATCACTGAGGAAGGCGCGTCCGGAGCCGCTTTCCATCGTCCGCACCCTGACATGGCTGGGGTCCCACTCGCGACTCTCTGAGCCGGTCGACGCCGCCGTGACCTCCCCGCCATGGTGGATCGTCCGCCGGACGTCGGAAGAGGAGACGGAAAGCCTGTGCGAGCGGGTCCGGCGCCTGCTTCGCGCTCTCGGCGTGAACCAGCAGGACCTCGCCACCTTGATCGGCGTCTCGTTCTCGAGCGTCTGCCGCTGGAAGCGATCCGTGGTCGACCCCGCGGACTTCGCCCAGCTCACGCTCGAGCTCCTGTCCAACGTGATCAAGGGCCACGTCGCCGAGATCGTCATCCGCGCGCTACGCGAGGCCGGCTCCCGTCGAGCGGACATCGCGAGGACGCTCACCTGGCTCGAGCGGCACCCCACGCTGCCGGAGCCCAGCCCCCGCCCTCCTCGCGCGTCGAGCCCGCCGCCGTTCAACGCCGCTCTGCTCGCCGTCGAGCCGCTGTCAGGAAGCCCCCGCTGATCAGAGGAAGCAGCGGCACTGCGAGCCGTCGCAACGGCCGCCCTGGAAGTGTCGGCCGGTGCACCAGAGGGCGCAGTATTCCACGAGGGTGGATCGGGACGGCGTGCACGAGCAACCGTCGGAGCCGAAGACGTAGGCGCGACGGAGCAGCTCGAGTCGGTCAGGAGGGAGCTCCGTCATCTGCGGGAGGACCACAAGCATGCGCTCCCACGTGCCGGTAGGGCTCGCGGCCAGGCAGGATCCCGGAGGAGCGGCCCACTCGCCCCGCGACAGCGACGTCGGCGGCCTTGAGGCGCCGCGCGCCGATCTTGCCGGTGCCGCGTTCGCGCTCGTCACGGAGGACGCGGCGGTGCCGGGGTCCACCTGACCGGCCGACTC
>JABWBJ010000391.1 GCA_013360595.1 Gemmatimonadaceae bacterium
CCCTCGGGAGGGATCGGCATCCCCACGCGCCGCGATGAACGCAAGGGCGGTGGCACGGGGGCCGGCGCGGCGCCGGCCTCGGGCTCCGGGCGTCGCCGGAAGGGGAAGCGGGGGGCGGTCGACCAGGTGGAAGTCAGCGCCAACATCCGCCGGACCATGTCGACGATCGGGGGCGCCGTCGGCCGTCGGACCATCCGTCGTCCCGACGAGGGGCGCGAGGAGATCGAGGCCAACCGCCTCGCGGCGCAGGAGCGGGAGAAGAAGACCGTCCGGGTCAACGAATTCATCACCGTGGCAGAGCTGGCCGGGATCCTGAAGGTGCCGGCGACGCAGATCGTGGCCTTTGCCTTCAAGAACCTCGGGCTCATGGTGACGATCAACCAGCGGCTCGACTTCGACCAGATCGAGCTCATCGCCGGGGAGTTCGGATTCGAGGCCGTGCGCGAGGAGGAATACGCCGCCGACATCGCCGGCAAGCAGGTCGCTGACACCCCGGAGCAACTCGAGCCGCGGCCTCCCGTGGTCACCGTCATGGGCCACGTCGACCACGGCAAGACATCGCTTCTGGACTTCATCCGTCGCGCCAACGTGGTGGCCGGCGAGGCCGGCGGCATCACCCAGCACATCGGCGCCTATCACGTGACGCTGCCGAACGGGAAGCGCATCACCTTCCTCGACACGCCCGGCCATTCGGCCTTCACCGCCATGCGGGCACGCGGGGCCCAGGTCACGGACATCGTGGTGCTCGTCGTGGCGGCCAATGACTCCGTGATGCCGCAGACCGAGGAGGCGATCTCGCACGCCCGGAACGCCGGCGTGCCGATGATCGTCGCGATCAACAAGATCGACCTGCCGGACGCCAATCCGCAGCGCGTGATGCAGGACCTGCTCAACAAGGGCGTCGTGCTCGAGCAGTTCGGCGGGCAGGTGCTGTCCACGCCCATCTCGGCCAAGAAGGGCACGAACGTCGGCGATCTGCTCGACCAGGTGCTGCTGCAGGCGGAGCTGCTCGACCTCAGGGCCAATCCGAACCGCGCGGCGGTCGGCACGGTCATCGAGGCGCAGCTCGATGCGGGGAAGGGGCCCGTGGCGAGCGTGCTGGTCCAGAACGGCACGCTCAAGGTCGGCCAGGACTTCATCTGCGGGCACTACTCGGGCCGTGTGCGCGCGCTCCTGGATGAGCGCGGCAAGCCGGTGAAGGACGCCGGTCCGGCGATCCCCGTGCAGGTCCTGGGCCTGAGCGGTGTCCCGATGGCGGGCGATCAGTTCCTCGTCGTGGAGGACGCGACCGAGGCCCGCGACATCGCGCAGCGTCGCGAGCGGCTCGACCGCGAGGCCAAGTCCCGGCGCACCGCGAAGGGGTCGGTGACGCTCGAGGACTTCATGGCGCAGGCGGCGGCGGGCCAGATGCGGACCCTCCCGATTCTCATCAAGGCCGATCAGGGGGGGCCGGCCGAGGCCCTCGCCGACGCGCTCTCGCACCTGTCCAACAACGAAGTGCAGATCCAGGTGGTGCACCGCGGCGTTGGCGCGATCACCGAGAGCGACATCCTGCTGGCGCGGACCTCCGGCGCGATCATCATCGGCTTCCACGTCCGGCCCGACAACAACGCGCGCGCCGCGGCCGAACGCGAGGGCGTGGAGATCCGGCTCTACAAGATCATCTACGAGGCGGTGAACGACATCCGCGCTCGCCTCGAGGGGCTGCTCCGGCCCGAGGAACGGGAAGTGGTGCTCGGGGAAGCCGAGGTGCGCGAGACGTTCAAGGTGTCGCGCATCGGCACGGTTGCGGGCTGCTACGTCCGGCACGGCGTCATCAACCGCCAGTCGAAGGTGCGCGTGGTCCGCGACGGCATCGAGGTCTACAGCGGGACCATCGCTTCGCTGCGGCGCTTCAAGGACGACGTGCGCGAGGTGAAGGAGGGCTACGAGTGCGGCATCGGCATCGAGAACTTCAACGACATCAAGGTCGGTGACGTGATCGAGTGCTACCGGAAGGAAGAGGTGGCGCGCACCCTGGAGAACGCCTCGGGCCACTGACGGCCGACGCGTGGCGCCTCCGTCGCCGGCCAACCGATCTCTGCGATCTGCTACCTGTTGTCCGCTCCCTGCCATCTGACATCTCATGCCCCCTGATTCCCGCCGGCCCGACCGGGTGGCTGAAGCCATCCGCGAAGCCGTGGCGACGTTCCTCGCCGAAGGGGTGAAGGATCCGCGCGTGACCGGGCTCGTGACCGTGACCGGGGTGGACGTGACGCGGGACCTGCGCCACGCGCGCGTCTTTGTGAGCGTCATGGGGTCCGACGCCGAGCGCGCGGCGACCATGGAGGGGCTCGCCTCGGTGGCGGGGTACCTGCGGGCGAAGCTGGGACGGGTGCTCCGCCTTCGCGTGACGCCGGAGCTCGAGTTCCGCTTCGACGCCAGCATCGCTCACGCCGCGCGCATCGACACGCTGCTCGAGCAGGTCCGCGCCGGCCGCAAGGGTACCGATGGGACCGACGGGTGACGGCTTCCTGCTGGTGGACAAGCCGCCCGGAATCAGCTCCCATGACGCCGTTGCGCTCGTGCGCCGCGCCCGCGGCCGCGTGCGGGCCGGGCATACCGGCACCCTGGATCCCTTCGCGACCGGCCTGCTGGTCGTGGCGCTTGGGAAGGCCACGCGGCTGATCCGCTTCGTCCCCTCCGGGCCCAAGGTGTACCAGGCGACCATCGCATTCGGACACGAGACCGACAGCGACGACGCCACCGGCCGCGTCACCGTGGAGGCGCCGCTGCCTGACGAGTCGGCCGTCCGGGCGGCCCTGCCGCGCCTCACCGGGACGTTCCCGCAGGTCCCGCCCTCGG
>JABWBJ010000392.1 GCA_013360595.1 Gemmatimonadaceae bacterium
CGCGCATCCGAACCCGCGTGGCCGACCCCGCGTGACGTCACGGGGCATTTCCGCCGCCACCGTGCCGGCCCTGCTGGCGGTCGCGCTGCTGGCGATCGCCGTGACGCCGTCGGAGGTCCTGGCGTGGACCCCGGGCACCCACGTGTACCTCGGCGATGCCGTGCTGCGGTCCCTGGCGCTCCTGCCGGGCAACATCGCGGGACTGCTGGCGTCATTCCCGTACGACTTCCTGTACGGATCCATCGCCGCCGACACCAGCATCGCCAAGAAGTACGCGGCGGTGGGACGCCATTCGCATTCGTGGGCGGTCGGGTTCGACATCCTGGACCGCGCCCGCGACGACCCGCTGCGGGCGTTCTCGTACGGCTACCTGGCGCATCTGGCCGCCGACGTGGTAGCCCACAATTCCTTCGTGCCCTTCCAGCTGGCGACGACGTCGAGCACGACGGGCCTCGGGCACAGCTACTGGGAGACCCGCTTCGAGACGCATCTTGGCGACTGGGCGCCGCGGCGCGCCCGGGAACTGATCCTGCTGGATCACAGCCGGAGCGACGGCCACCTGGACCGGATCCTGAGCCCCACGATCTTCAGCACGCCGACCAACCGGCGGATCTTCCGCGGGATGGTGGTCGCGGCGGACATGGAGTCCTGGCAGCGCGTCTTTCAGCTGATGCTGGAACGGAGCCGGTGGGACCTGGCGGACGACCAGGTGGCGAGCCAGCTCACGCGGTCGTTCGAGTACGTCGTGGACCTGCTCGTCAGGCTCGACCGGGCGGAACCGCTGGGCTTCGACCCGTCGGGAACGGAACCGCTGCGAATGGCGAAGCGGATCCGGCGGGCGGCGCTGCGCCTGGGCGGCGAGGACGCGGCCGTTGAGGAGGCGCGCCGGCACTTCGGCCTCTGGCCGAGTACGCTGGGTTTCTCGAGGCAGCTGGCCCTGCCGCTCTACCCACCTGTGCCCGAGCGGGCGGCGTAGCGATTCCCCGGCAGGCCGGAGCCTGTCGCTGGACATCGCGCACGCCAGGGGTCCCCTGTCCGGTCCGAACCGGTCGCGAACCCGCGCTGGCGGCCGGAACGCCTAACGTCGCGGGCCGGGGCCGAAGACCGCGGCGTGGGGAATCGCCGGGCCGGTGGCGCCATGCGGCCACGTGTCGCGGTTGAAGCTGACCCCGGCCCCGCTCCGCCCGAAGCTCATGTCCCACGTCAGGCGCCCCGCGGTGCTGTCGAACCGCGCCAGCCGCACGCGGTTGTCAGGCGGATCCGGAACCATCCGCCCGGACGTCATCACCAGGCGGTCGGAGCCCGGGTCCACGGCCGTCCAATGCGGGAAGAACCCGGCGTCCGCGGCCAGCACGCTGGTGATGCGGGGCCGCCGTGGGTCGGCGATATCCAGGACCAGGTACTGCCCGAGGGTGCCCACCGGCATGATCCAGTGGCGCCCCTTCAACGTGGGAACGCCGCACATGGCCGGCCCGCCGGGCAGCGCCAGGATCCGCTCGATGGCTGGCGCCTCGCTGGTCAGGCCGGTCAGCAGGTAGAAGCCGCAGTTCCGCGTGTTCAGGAACGCATTCCCGTCGGGGAGGAACCGCACCTCGAACGGATACTGATCGGCCGAGTCGGCCGGCTCGTCAGGCAACCGGAGCGTCTTGAGCAGCCTCAGGTCGCGCAGTCGCCAGACCTGGACCACGTCGGCCGGACGCGTCGGATCCATCGGGCTGCTCGTGGTGACGAGGCGGTCGATGCGTTCGGCCGCGTCGAGCGAATACGTGCGGATGTCCGCCCCGGGCAGCGAGGAATCCGCCGAGCTGACCGCGCGGACCAGGTCGCCGCTCGGGGAGTAGAGCGCCAGACCGCCCGCGGCGCCCGGGCGCGTGCGGTCGCCGAACTGGAGCGTGGCGAGCACCCGGCCATCCCGGAGGCGCAGATAGCTGTGCGGCTGCCGGAATCCGGGGACGCTGTCGATCACCCGCTCCACCCTGGGCGCAAGCGGGTCCGACAGGTCGAACAACCACGTCTTCCCCGCCATGTACCCGTTGGCGAACAGCGCCCTTCCCCGCGCCGGGGCGAGCATTTCGGTATGGTGCGGCATCGTGTGGACGGCGCCGATCGGCGCGGTCGCGACGACCTGGCCGTACGTCATGCTGAGCGAGTCCACGTCAATCACGGCGAGGAAGTCCGATTCCTTCCCGTCCGCGTCGGCGGCCCAGACGTAGAGGTGGGTCGCCGGTTCCGCGCGATCGCGATCGCGCCCGCAGGCGATGAGGAGCAGCGCGGCGATGATCGCCGTTCTCCCGGCCGCAGCGAAGGCCGAGCGTTCTGTCTTCCGTGGCATGGCGCGTAATCTACCGAGGCGCGCTCGCGGTGAAGGCAGCCGATGCGATCCGGTCTCCCCAGGCGAACTCGATCGAGCCGCGGTTGGCCCCCTGGCTCCGGACCGCCACCGTCAGTTCCTCCACATGGCTCGGCGCCGGAGAGAGCTGCATCGGGATCCGCGCGAGGTCCTGAGCGGGATCGTACTGGGTGCCCCACTGGCCCGTCTGGCGGTTCACGACGAGGAAGGTCCCGGTGCGCGTGTGCTGAATCCAGAGCGAGTAGGTCCCGGCCGGAACGGCGACGTCGCCAAAGGTGAGGGTCCGCGTGGTGAAGAGGTGCGTGGCGTCGTTGGCGCCCGCGCGCCAGATCGAGTCGTAGGGCACGAGGGTGCCGCCCCAGACGGTCCGCTCGCGAACCTGCGGACGGCCGTAGTCCACGAGGACGATGCCGCCAGCGCCGAACGCGCCCCGGGCCACGTCGCGCGCCGAGAGCGCGCCGGTGGGGCGCATGGTCCGGGCGATGGCGCCCAG
>JABWBJ010000393.1 GCA_013360595.1 Gemmatimonadaceae bacterium
AAGAACCGCCGCCACCGACGTCACCCCACGGTCGCCGAGGTGGCCGCCCGCGCCATGGGCGCAGACGAACACCGGAGCGTCAGCCGCGGGCGCCGGATCCACCACCGCCGTCACCTCAGCGGCGCCGACGCCGACGCGCCAGGTCACCGGTTCCAATCGCTTCTCGTCGGCCCGGTCAACGCTTCGTCCAGACGAGGCCCGTGAGCGCCTGCTGCCGGAGGACGCCGGCGATGGCGATGGAGAATGCGGCTGCGATCGTGAATCGGCGGATGGCGAAGCGGTTCATGGTGAGACCTGAAGTAAGCGGCAAACCCTGCGGGCTGGTCACCCGGCGGACCGGTATCAGGATGCAGCGGTCGGGCGGCGTGGTACAGTCCCCGCCCACGCCGCGCGAAACCCCCGGACGTCGTCGCGGTGTCTACCGGTCGGCGCCGAAACCCGGATGCGGTCGAGCCGTACAGGGTGGTCGGCGACGACGGAGCGGCGCGACCGCTCACTGGCCAGAACCTCTGCCCGGCCCTTCGCATGGTAAATCCCCGACTGGCGTTCCGGACCCTCGCCCGCACGCCGTTCGTCACCGTCGTGACGATCCTGTCCCTGGCGCTGGGCATCGGCGCCAACGCGGCGATCTTCTCGTTCTTCGACCAGATCCTCCTTCGGTCGCTCTCGGTCCCGGATCCGGATCGTCTCGTCAACCTGAGCGCGCCGGGCCCCAAGCCCGGCTCCCAATCCTGCAACCAGTCCGGCGGCTGTGAGGACGTCTTCAGCTACCGGATGTACCGGGACATCGAAGAGCGTCAGACGGTCCTGACGGGACTGGCGGCGCACCGGACCTTCGGGGCGAACCTCGCCTACCGCGGAAACACGTCGAGCGCGCAGGGGGCCCTCGTCTCCGGCTCGTACTTCCCCGTCCTGGGCCTGCGGGCCGCGGCCGGGCGGCTCCTGACCCCCGACGATGATCGCACCGTTGGCGGCCATTACGTCGCCGTGCTCGCCTACAGCTACTGGGAAACCCAGCACGGGCTGAACCCCGCGATCGTGGGCGACCTCATCACCATCAACGGGCAGCCGTACACGGTCGTGGGCGTGGCCCCCCGCGGTTTCGAGGGAACGACGTTAGGCGACCGGCCGCGCGTGTTCGTCCCGCTGACGATGCGCGGCCAGGTCTCCCCGGGATTCAGCGGCTGGGACAACCGGCGGCAGTACTGGGCCTACGTCTTCGGCCGCCTCAAGGAGGGCGTGACCATCGACCAGGTGCGCGCGGCGCTCAACGCCCTCTATGTCCCGATCCTCAACGACGTCGAGGCGCCGCTCCAGACCGGACTGAGCGACCAGATGCTCGCCCGCTTCAAGGCGCGCCAGCTGGTCGTCACCGAGGGCTCCCGGGGGCAGAGCAGCGTCCACCGGGAGGCCACCACGCCGCTCGTGATGCTGTTCAGCATCACCGGGATCGTGCTCCTGATCGCCTGCGCGAACATCGCCAATCTGCTGCTCGCCCGGGGGGCGAATCGCTCGATGGAGATGGCGGTCCGGCTGTCACTTGGCGCCGGCCGCGGCCAGCTCCTGGGTCAGCTGCTCACGGAGGCCATCATGCTGGCGGTGATGGGCGGGCTCGCCAGTCTGCTGGTCGCCAAGTGGACCGTCGGCCTCATCAACTCGTTCCTGCCGGCCGACGCCGCGGGCGTGTTCACGTTCCGGATGGACCTGAGTATGCTCCTCTTTGCCGCGGCGCTGTCCCTCGGCACCGGGCTGGTCTTCGGCCTCTTTCCCGCGGTCCACAGCACGCGCCCGGACCTCATCACCATGATCCGGGCCAACACGGGCCAGCTCTCCGGCGCGCGCTCGGCCGTGCGGTTCCGGACCACGCTGGTCACGGTGCAGATGGGGCTCGCCATGACCCTGCTGGTCATGGCCTCCCTGTTCGTGAAGAGCCTGGCCAACATCAGCCGGCTCGCCCTCGGCATCCGCATCGAGAACGTGGCCACCTTCGGCGTGTCGCCGGTCCTCAACGGGTACTCGCCGGCGCGCGCGCTGGCGTTCTTCGCCCGAATGGAGGAGGAACTCGCCGCGCTGCCCGGAGTGTCCGGCGTGACCGCGTCGACGATCCCTGTCCTGTCCGGGAGCAGTTCCGCTACCGGCGTGACCGTGGAAGGGTTCGAGACCACCGCCGACACGGACGTCGATGCCCGATTCAACCGGGTCGGTCCCGGCTACTTCGGAACGATGGGGGCGACGCTCCTCGCCGGCCGCGAATTCGCCGCGAGCGACGTCATCGGAACGCCGAAGGTCGCGATCGTGAACGAGGCCTTCGCGAGGAAGTTCGGGCTTGGCCGCGACCCCGTGGGCAGACACATGGCCGCCGGGGGCCGCAATCAGCCGCTGGACATGCAGATCGTGGGCTTCGTGCGCGATGCCAGAAACAGCGAGGTCAAGGATCCCGTGCCGCCGATGTTCTTCACGCCGTACCGGCAGGACTCCACCGCCGGGTACATGCAGTTCTACGTGCGCACGACCGGCGAGATGGCCCCGCTGCTCCGGGCGATCCCGGCCGTGGTGAAGCGCCTGGATGCCGACCTGCCGGTCGAGGAGCTGCGATCGCTGCCTGCGCAGGTGCGCGAGAACGTCTTCCTCGACCGGATGATCGGCACGCTGTCGGCCTCGTTCGCGGTGCTGGCCACTCTGCTGGCCGCGATCGGCCTGTACGGCGTGCTCGCCTACACCGTCGCCCAGCGCACGCGCGAGATCGGGGTCCGCATGGCCCTCGGCGCCAATGCCGGGCGCGTGCGCGCCATGGTGTTGCGGCAGGTGGGCGTCATGACGGCGATCGGCGGCCTGGTGGG
>JABWBJ010000024.1 GCA_013360595.1 Gemmatimonadaceae bacterium
GCCGCTGGCGCCGCCGTCATCACGGGCGGGTGTGTCCTGGCGGCGCTCATCTAGCCTCGCGTGCCGGCGCCGCGTACCGTCCGCCGATGACCCGGAGCGAACGACTCGGCGCGGCGGCCTGGATCCTGTCGCTGCAGTTCTTCGTGGTACAGGCGATCGTGCAGAGCGCGTGGGACGTGCCGTTCAGCCTCGCGCACAACATGATCAGCGACCTGGGCCGCGCGACCTGCGGGCCGCTCTACCGGGCGCCTGGGATCGAGGTGGCCTGTTCGCCGTGGCACGGCCTGATGAACGCGTCCATCCTGCTCAACGGGTTGCTCATCCCGGCGGGCGCGCTCCTCACGAGGCGACGGTGGCCGGCCGGCCGCGCCATGGCCGTCGCGTTGTCGATGATCGCGCTCACCGCTCCCGGCCACGTGCTGGTCGCGCTGTTCCCGTCGGATACCGGCCCCGCGCTGCACGTCGCCGGAGCCGGGAGCATCCTCGCACTCGGCAACCCGGGCATGCTCGTCGCCGGTTACGCCGCCCGGGCGCATCACCGCAGCCGGGCCGCGGTATCCATGAGCCTTGGCGCAGCGGGGATCACCGGGACGGTGCTGTTCCTCTGGAGCCTCGACCCTGGCATCGGCCTCGGGGGCCTGGAGCGGATGGCGTTCTACCCGCTCACGATCTGGTGCGGCGTCCAGGGGGCGGCGCTCCGGCTGGGCGACGGGCGGAGACGGCGCGAGGACTGAGCCGCGCCCTCGCGTGCCCGTCTCCCCGTCTCGCCACCCTCAGCTCACCGGCCTTCCGGACGTGATCCCCTTCACGAGCCGGTACATGAACTCCAGTCCCTGGTAGAAGGCGCGCACCGGGATGCGTTCGTTCATCCCGTGGGCGAAGGTCTCCGGATAGAAGAGCCCCGAAACGCCGTACACGGGAATCCCGGCGTTGCGCAGCCGGAGTCCGTCGGTGGCCCCCGTGCTCATCGTCGGGATCACGGGTACCCCCGGCCACATCTCCCGGGTGACGCGCTCGATCTCGCTCATCAGCGCCGGCGTCAGCGGCGACGGCGGCGAATTCGTGGGCGCCCCCTGCGCCGTGATCTGCACGCCCGTGTCGCCCACGACGCGCTCGAGAACGGCCCGCACCTGCTCCGCGGTCTCGTCAGGCAGGATGCGGCAGTTGACGTTGGCGCGCGCCCGCTGCGGGAGCGCGTTGGTCGCGTGCCCGCCTTCGAGCATGGTGGCGACACACGACGTGCGCAGCTGCGAGTTGTACCGCGGATCGGCGGACAGCACCTCGGCCGCCGCCGCATCGCCGGGGTTCGCCACGATGGCGCGCATCGCGGCGGCCTGGCGCGGCGCCTCCTGCTGCACGACGTCGGCCAGCCGGGTGAAGTACGCGCGCGTGACCTCGTTCAGCCGGACCGGCATGATGGTCGGGGTGATCTTCGTCAGGGCGTGCGCCAGCTGCGTGATTGCATTGTCGGGGCGCGGGACCGAGCTGTGCCCCCCGGGGTTCGTGACCTCGAACCGGAAGTTGAGGAACTTCTTCTCGCTCGCCTGCACGTCGTTCGAGACCCGGACCGTGTCGCGGATTTCCGTGCCGCGCACGCGGCCGCCGCCCCCCTCGTTGAACGCGTATTCGGCATCGATCAGGGCGCGATGGTTCTGCAGCAGCCAGCTCACGCCGTTCGCCCCGCCGCCCTCCTCGTCGGCCGTGAGCGCGACGATGATGTCCCGGTCGGGCACGAAGCGCTCCTCGCGCAGGCGCATGATCAGGGCGAGGTGAATCGCGCTCTCGTCCTTGTCGTCTGCCACGCCGCGCCCGAAGAACGTGCCGTCCCGTTCGATGAACTGGAACGGGGGAAGCGTCCAGTCCTCGGCCTTCGCTTCCACCACGTCGATGTGCGAAAGGAGGAGGATCGGCTTCTTTCCCGTGCTCCGCCCGCGCAGGCGGGCCACCAGGTTCCCCTTGCGCGGCGCATTCTCGAGCACGACGACGTCGGAATCGGGAAACCCCGCGGACCTGAGCCGGGCCGCCATGGCGCGCGCCGCCTGGAGCGTACTTCCCGAACTCTCCGTCGTGTTGATCTCGACCAGCTCCTTGAACAGGCTGCGGGCGAGGGAATCCCACCTGGTGGCCTGGGCAGCCAGCGGTGCGCTCGCCAGGGCGAGGAATGCAGTGACAAGGAAGGCTCGGCTCATGGGTTCGTGACTCGTGGCTCGTGACTCGTGACTCGCGGCGCAGCTCAGAAGGATCCCTTGGCTCTCGGCGCTCGGCGCTTGGCGCTTGGCGCTTGGCGCTTGGCGCTCTGCAACCCTTACCGCCGTCGCGCCTGGTGTCAACCGACGCGCGGTGACGAAACCCGCCCCGCCTGGAGTCCTTCCTGCCGAGGGGCCCCGTTCGTCGAGTCCGGGTTGGTCGCTCCGCGAGGTGTCTCAGTCGGGCGCGCCCCCTTCCACTCCCGCGACCAATGTCCAGCATCCGCCTTCGCCAGACGCTCGCCGCGCTGGCCCTTCCGCTGTCGCTCGGCGCCCAGGTCATCACCCCGAAAACGGTGCCGGTCCACCAGGGCGAGCAGTTCGGCGTCTTCCCGTCGCAGTGGCCTGGCATGGGCGGGGTCTCCATTGCGCTGCCCGACACGCTGGGCGACGCCTGGCTCAACCCGGCCAAGGCAGGGCGGCTCGCGTTCGGGTCGATCCAGGTCATGCCGTTCACGCACCGCGCCACCGCGGGCGGCGGCCGCTCGATCCCGGTCAGCCTGCTGCAGACGAATGGCTCGTGGTCAGGCGGCGCCCTCTTCTCGCTGCAGGAAGTCGAGCGTGAGGACGTCTGGGGACAGCCGATCAGCGACCGGCGTGCGTCCAACCAGTATGTCGCCGCCGTCCTGGCGCGGCGACTCGGCGCCGGTCTCACCCTGGGCGCCAGCGTGTCGGCCGCCGATCTGCGTGGGGTCGACGGCGTGTCCGCGATGTACGCCGGCAGCGATCGCGTCCGCCAGTCGGGCGGGCAGCTCGACGCGCGCCTCGGCCTCACGAAGGACTTCACCAGCGGCGCCACGCTCGAACTGGTGGCCGTCGGCTACCGGTACCGCATGGAGCACGACGTGCACTATCCGTCCCAGTGGCGCTGGGTGCCCTGCGCGTGCCCCATCAACACTCCCTGTCCCTGCGATCCCCAGATTGTGCCCGAACGCGACGAGCGCAACCTCGACCGCACGAACCTCATCGGCGCGCACGCGGTGTACCTGGCTCCGACCACGCCGGGCGGCTGGCGCCTGGGATACCTCCTCACCGCCAACCGGCTCTCGCACCCGAAGATTCCCAACTACCAGATCCAGAACATCCCGCGCGACCCGGGCAACACCGACGCGTTCAACCTCGGCTTCGGCGCCTCACGAGTGCTTGGGCACTCCACCTTCGGCCTCGACGTGATTCTGGAACCGATGTGGAGCCACACCTGGGCCGACGCCGCCGGCGACACGACGGACATCCACGGCCGGGTGATCCCGCAGGGCGCCCACACGGTGGACAACCACTTCCGGTTCTCCAATTCGCGCATCAACGTGGGCTTCGCGCACGAGATCCCGGGCGCGACCGACTCGGCGATGGCGCTCGGATTCCAGTTCGGCGTGTCGATGCGCTCCATCAACTACACGCTCGACCAGTCCAACCACGTCGCGCGCACCTCGCGCACGCAGGACGAAGGGTGGACCGAGTGGACGCCGGCCTTCGCCATCCGCCTTCGCGGGCGCGACCTGACGCTGACCTGGGCGATGAGCATGACCTGCGGGCCCACCTGTCTCGAGTCGAACGACCGGTTCCTGGCGGTGCCCGACGCCGCGCCCGCCACTCCAGGGGTGATTGCCGCCCCCAGCGCGCCGCTCACCTTCGACGGTGGCACGGCGAGCCGGCATCTGGTGATGGTGTCGATGCGTCTGCGATAGGGCCGAGGGTCCAGCGAGGCGACGGTCGGTCCGCTGCTCGGGGGCGGGGGGGGGGGGATCCGCCGGGCCGTTCCGCCCCCGGCGCTTCCGGCTCAGAATGCCGGCGGGGGCGGGGGCGGAGGCGGAGGCGGAGGCGGGACGTTGCAGTTGTTCGTGTATCGCGTCGGCGCTCTCACCGTCGCCGAGAAGAACGACCCGGCCTTGATGAAGGACTTGAAATCCCGGGCGTAGCCGATCGGGAACACGAGCATGCTGCCGCTGGGACCGCAGTAGTCCCCGAGGTCGATCGTGAAATCATAGGAGATCCGCCGGCCCGGCCCCTCCGGAACCGCCGTGTACTGCGTCGAGAGGCCCAGCGGATACACGATCCCTCCGCCGCCGGACGGGATCCCGAACCACTGGGCCTTCGAGATCATCGGGTCACCCATCGACCGGTCGTCGAAGAAGTCGAAGTTGAGGTCGACGAGCCGGGATCCACCCAGCGGGCAGGTGCCGGGACACCAGTTGGAGGTGCCGAGGCTCGCTCTGACGTCGAAGACATTGGTGAGCGCCGGCACCGGCGCCATGTTCGTGAACGGGGCAAAGTGCAGCGGACTCAGGTTCCACGCGTAGTCCCGCAGCTGCAGGACGGCGGCGTCGCTCCGGTAGAAGTTCCCCCAGTCGACGACCCCGCTGAAGGGATTGAAGAACCAGAATCCGACAGGCGGGATCCCGCTGAGGGGCATCGAGAGATCCCGGATGATCGGGCCGCCGAAGGTGCCCGGTACTCCGATCACGCCGGCCGGCACGTACGCCTTGAGGCCGGCGAAGAGGCCGCTTGCATAGTCGAACCGGAATCCGACGTACGCGGTCCGGATGCCGTAGGGGTCGTTGCCCGTAATGGACCCCGAACTCAGCGCCCCCGGCGTAACGGGTCCGTCGAAGGCGATGGCGGGGTTCGTCGGCCCCGTGTAATCCACCAGCAGCGCGCGCCGGCGCGGGTACATCATGTCTCCGATGTAGCGTCCCGCGTTGTCGGCGGCCTTGAAGTCGAACTCGTAGAGTCCCTGGGGGACCGGCCCCATCGAGCCGAAGGCATCGACGATCGACTTCGCCGTGACCGTCGCGGTGCCGCCGGTGGCGCCGCCCGTCGACGAAAGGACCTGGAACCCGTCCTTCGCCGGGCCGGTGCCGAATCCGAACGTTCCATTCAGTTTCCCGCGCGCCGACAGCCAGCCGTCGGGAATCCCCACCAGTGACGCCGACGCGCTCCAGGTCCAGCCGATGGCCGGATCGAGCGAGGAGGAGTTCCACGTCGACTCATCCGGAATCCCGGTGATGTTCAGCGTCGCCCGTTGGGCCGTGAACCCGAACGCGCCCTGCTGCACGCCGATCTGGCCACCGGTGCTCTGCTGGCCGAGGATGTTCCACGGATTCGCCACCGTGGTCACGATGGGCCAGCCCGACGAGTTGCCACGCCGGTCGAAGACGAGCGCGCCGGCCGTATACAGGCGGGAGCCTGACGATTCGTTCAGTGAGAACGGATCGCCGACCAGGTACTGCGGCGTGTACAGGTTGGCGATGTCCGCGATGGGTCCGGCGTAGAACCGGGTGCGGCTCGGATCGAGGCCGGTGATGTCGGTCAGTCGGTCCGGCCGGAACCCGCCCGTGAACTCGTAGCGCGCCGAGACCTGGTTGCTGAAGGCCCCGTATCCGAAGTCCGTCCAGAACGCCTCGCCACCCACCGTGGTCTTGCGGTCCAGGAAGGCGAAGACCGGCTCATTGACGGCCGACGACTGCCTGGGGCCCAGGTTGTCGAGGTGGAAGGGCTCCAGCGTGGCCCGGCCATGGACCGCGGCCGTGTTGAACAGGTCGACGGGCAACTGATGGACCTGCACGAACGACTTCCCCGCGGGCGCGCCGAGTCCGGTCACCTGCTGCGGCGTGTTCGCGAACCCGCTCCCGATCAGGTCCGTCGTGAAGGCTGTGTTCCCGAAGTAGTCGACCTGCGGATTGATGTCCTGGCCGTTGATGGTGACGCGCGACAGCACGAATGTCAGGTTCGGACGCTCGGTCGGCACCGCCGAGATG
The DNA here is from genome assembly GCA_013360595.1 of Gemmatimonadaceae bacterium. Lineage (GTDB taxonomy): Bacteria > Gemmatimonadota > Gemmatimonadetes > Gemmatimonadales > Gemmatimonadaceae > JABWBJ01. Next base: position 6,002 of record JABWBJ010000024.1, read on the forward strand.
TCGAAGAACTTCCGGTTCGTTCGCGGGATCTTCTGGATGACGTTGATGACGCCGCCGGTGCCGCGGCCATACAGCGGGGACAGGTCGGTGAGCGTGACCTCGAAGCCGTTGATGACTTCGTTGCCATAGGTGGCGAAGACCACCGCGCCCTGGCCAACGCCCCCGGTGTAGGTCCGTCCGTCGGACCCTGCGGCCGTCTGGCCGCTGAACCGGAACAGGCCGTGCGCGTGCGGCGGGTTGTTGGCCGTGAAGTTCACGTTCTGCTGCGCGGTGGGACCGCCGGCAATGCCGGGCGTCACCAGCAGCTGCGCGATCCTCGCGCCATTGCCGATGAGCGGGAGCTCGCTGATCTCGTCCGAACCGACCAGGGTCGTCGTGCGCGATGACTCGATGTCGACGGTTCGCTCCACCGTCACGACGGCGGGAGCGGCGGGGGCGGCGGGGGCGGCGCCGGCCCCGCTCGTCAGGCGGGCCGCCAGCGGCGGGGCGGTGACGGTTTCCCGGAGGAACTCGACCGTGTCGACCTTCACCGTGAGGGTTCCGGTGTACCCGGCCGGCACCTGCACGCTGAAGGCGAGTCGCAGCGTCCCGGCCACCTGGGCCAGGTTGGCCGGTTGGCCATTCTGCGTCGCGGTGACGTTCTGGATCTGCGGCTGCGTGGCCGGGTCAACCGTGACCGTGATGTCGGCCTGCCCCGTCTTCCCCTCGCTCGTCGCCGAGATCGACGACGTGCCGGCCGCGACGCCGGTGACCAGCCCGGTCGCCGCCGATACCGTGGCGACCGCGGTGTTCGACGAGGACCAGGTGACCGGCCGGCCAGTGAGCGTGTTGTTCTGCGCATCGCGCAGCACCGCCGTCGCCTGCGAGGTCTGCCCGATGAAGATCTGGGGCGCGGCCAGGGTGACGGTGACGCTCGCGACGGCCGCGGGAGGATCGACCACGTCGCCGCCGCCGCCACCACCGCCACAGGCCGCCGACGCCAGCGCGAGAACAACCCACCAGGCACGGATCCTGCCCATCGTTCCCTCCTGACCTGAAGTCCCGAGCGCCCGAATTGAGGCGTGGAGCCCATCCTGTCAAGCCGCCGGACGGGCGGCCACGCGACGGGCGCTATTTTTCATGCAGTGCTCACCCCCGCCCCGATGTCCCGCCGTCGCGCCCTGTGTCGTTCCGTCGCTGCCCTCCTCATGGCCGCCGCCTGCGCCGGCGACCGGGATGCCACGGCCTTTCGTGGCGTCGCACTGACGAGCCCGCTGGCCAAGCCGTCCTTCACCCTCACGGACGTCAACGGCCGCCCCTGGGAGTTCGCCGCCGAAACGCGCGACAAGGTCGCCCTGCTGTTCTTCGGATACACGCACTGTCCCGATGTCTGCCCGCTCCACATGGCCAACATCGCCGCCGTGCTCAAGCGCATGAGCGCGACGGATCGCGGGCGGGTCGTCACCGTCTTCGTCACGACCGACCCCGAGCGCGACACGCCGGAGCGCCTCCGCGAATGGCTCGGCAACTTCGACCCGTCCTTCGTCGGGCTCACCGGCACGCGCGCCGAGCTGGAATCGGTGCAGGCGCTGCTGAAGGTGCCGGCCGCGACCCGCGAGTACGCGGGGGCCGACTCGTCGGCGTATTACGTGGGACACGCGGCGCAGGTCTTCGCGTTCGCGCGCGACGGCTATGCGTACACGATCTACCCGTTCGGCATCAGGCAGGACGACTGGGCGAACGATCTCCCGCGCCTCGTGCGCGACGCCACGGGGACCGAGATCCGGCGGGCGCTGGCGGCTCAGGCGAAGGCCGAAGCGCTCGCGGTGCAGCGCGGCGACGCGTCGCCGATGACGATGGGCGGACTCATGGTCACGCAGGCCGTGGTGGCCGAACCCGCGAGCCAGGACGAAGCCGCCGCCTATCTCACGATTCACAACGACACGCCGCAGGAAGACACGCTGGTCGCCATCGCCGCCGATCTCGCCGTTCGCGGCGAAGTGCACGAGACCATGGGCGAGGGCGAGATGCGCCACATGATGGCGATGCCGTCGCTGGTGCTTCCCCCGCGGGCGGAGACGAAGCTCGTCCCCGGCGAGCGGCACATCATGCTGCTCCAGCTGCGGCGGGCGCTGAAGGCAGGCGACTCCGTGACCCTGTACCTCTCGCTCTCGCGCGCGGGCCCGGTCGAAGTCCGCGCGCCGGTCGTGCCGTACGCGGACCTGGAGAAGGCGTTGGGCCTGGTGAAGACACCGTGACCCGATCGGATCGGCGCTCGGCGCTCGACGCTCGGCGTTCTGCGTTCTGATGTCCTTCTGGTGCGCCGCCACGGGCCAGCCCTGGACATGGGCGTGGAAGGCCTATCCGGGCGTCTGGCTGTTCATCGGACTGCTGGCGCTCGGCGTCTGGCGCTGGAATCGCGCCGCGGCGCGGTGGGCCGGCACGACGGCCCCGCCGGCGCACCCGGCCTTCGCCGCCGGCCTCGTGATCCTCTGGCTCTCGCTCGACTGGCCGATTGGGGCGTTAGGCGCCGGCCACCTCGCAAGCGTCCACATGCTCCAGTTCCTGCTCATGGCCCTGGTGGCGCCCCCGCTGCTCCTCTTCGGCCCCACCCGGGATGCCGTCGCCATGCTCCAGGGCCCGGGGTCCGGCCGGTCCATCGCGCGGTGGCTTGTGTCTCCGTTCCCGGCGCTGGTCCAGTTCTCCGTGGTCGTGCTTGCCACGCACCTGCCGGCCGTGGTGGACACGCTGATGGCCACCCAGGCCGGGTCGATGACCATCGACCTGCTGTGGATCGGGAGTGGGCTGGCGTTCTGGTGGCCGCTGATCCGCGACGTGCCGCGCCACCCGCGCTTCACGCATCCGGTGAAGATCGGCTATGTGATTCTGGGGCTGATGTTCAGCCCGGTCATGTTCGGGCTCGTCGGATTTCTGGTGAACTCGGAGACCCCGATGTACCGCGTCTTCGAGCTCGCGCCGCCGCTCCCGGGCGTGGATGCCCGCGCCGACCACGTGCTCGCCGGCACGCTGATGAGCGTCGGGGGGATGACCGTCGCGTTCGTGGCCATCTCGGTGCTGTTCTACCGGTGGAACCGGGAGTCGGCGTAGGTCGGCGCCGTGCGCCAGGGGTCGAGGGTCGAGGGCCGAGGGCCGAGGGTCGAGCGTCGAGCGCCGAGCGCAGAGCGCCGAGCGCCGAGCGCCAAAGCCGCGGGTGCCCGGTGCGATTCCTTGCTCCCTATTCCCTGTTCCCCATTCCCTGCTCCCGAAGCAGCCGCTCCGCGTAATCGATGCCCTGCGGGGTCCGCGACCCGTGCCATGACAGCAGCTCGCCGTCGGCCAGCCGGAATCGCGCGCGCGGGAGTCCGGTCGCCGCCGCCAGTTCATCGGCGTGCCTGTCCTGGAACGGGTATGGTTCGCTCGGCAGCAGCACCACCAGCGGGTCGGCGTCGTGGAGTTCCTGCGTGCTCACCACCGGATAGCGATCGGGACGCGCGCCGAACACGTTCCGCCCGCCGGGCAGGCTCAGCAGCCCGGCGATGAACGTGTCGTCGTTCACCGCCATGAGCGGTTCGCGCCAGATCAGCGCCGCATAACGAACGGGCGGGTACCTCGCGGCGTCGCGTCGCACGCGGTCGGCGCGGCGTTCGATGTCGGCGGCGATCCCCTCGGCCTCGCGCGGGCGGTGGAGCGCGATGCCGATCGACCGCACCATCGCCGCCGTCTCCGCCGCCGTGCGGGGGAGCGAGGCGTGGATGCGGAGTCCCGCGCGGCGGAGCGCCTCCGCGTCCTCGGCCCGGTTTTCCTCCTCGTTCATGAGCACGAGATCCGGCGCGAGTGCGATGATGCGCTCGACCTTCGGGTTCTTCGTCCCCCCGACCTTCTCGACGGCGTCCACGAGGCCGGCCGGGTGCACGCAGAACTTCGTTCGGCCGACCAGCTCCTGGCCGGCGCCGAGGTCGAAGACCAGCTCGGTGAGGGACGGGCAGAGGGAGACGATTCGCACGGTGGGGAATCCGACCGCCAGGGTTGCTGCGGCGAACGTTCTGCTCGACGGGATGGAACGCGAAGGCGATTACGCCTTCGTGGACGCCAGCCAGGGTGACGTCCCGCGGATCAGCCATGCAGGATGGAGCCGGAGGAGACAAGTACATGACTGTACATTGGTAAGCAACCCTGCGCCTCGGGCGAGAATCGGGCGAACGCACAGGACGGGCTCTCCTTCCGTCCGCCCCATCACCATTCCCGCGCGGGGTGTAGCATTCGAACGCGACCAATGCGCCCCCTGCCGATCCTGATCCAGAACCGGCCGCTGACCACCACGACCCTGGCGTCCCTGGCCATGCTCGCGGTGCCGGCGAGCGCGCAGGTACTCGAGGTACGACCCGTAACCCCGGCCACTGTTTCCACCTCCATCGAGGCCCTGCGCGCGGCCCAGGAAGGCTTCGAGACCTTCCGCCGCCGGAACGCCCCGGTCTTCAGCGTGCGGGTGGGACCCGACCGCTGCGACGAACGGGTCGGCCGCTTCTGCTACTGGTACGAAGAGGGCGGACCCGAGCCGCCTGACGAACCGGGGCGGGTCACCGAGGCCCGCACCCGGCTGATCGTTCAGCTGGACTCCGTCGGGGTCCTCTTCCCGAACGACCGCTGGATCTCCGGCCAACGCGTCCGCTACCTGGCGGAGGCCGGGCGCGACGTGGAGGCGGTTCGCGCCGCCAACGCCTGCACCGTGCGCGACTGGTGGTGCGACGCGCTCCGCGGCTTCGCCCACCACGTCGCCGGCTCGTACGAAGAGGCCGACAGCGCCTTCGAGCGGGCCCTGCGCCTCATGACCCCCGCCGAGCGCTGCAACTGGCGCGACCTCAAGCTCCTGCTTCCCGACGATCAGCTCCGCGGCTACCGCGAACGCGACTGCGCCGGACGCCTCGAAATGGAACGGAAGATCTGGTGGCTCGCGCGCCCCAGGCTCGCCGGTCGAGGAAACGACGCGCGCACCGAGTACTACGCCCGTCTCATGATGGCGTACTTCGTGGAAGACGCGCCCTCGGCCTACTCGATGGGGTTCGACTTCGATGAACGCGAACTGACGCTCCGCTACGGATGGCCCATCGCCTGGACGCGCGCCCCCGGGCCGGTGCCGATCGGCATGGAGCCCAGCCTCGTCGGCCATGAACGGGTGCCGGCGCACCCGTTCCTCCCGGCGCGCGCCGTCCTCGAGAACCCGGCGTCGAGCGACTCCGCCGCCTGGCGCAGCAAGGGCATCCCGCCGGTGCGCTCGCGCTACGCGCCTCCGTACGCGAGGCGGCTCCTTCCGCTCGAACACCAGTCGGCGCTCTTCCGCCGCGGCGATTCGGCGCTGGTGCTCGTGGCCTGGTCGGTCGGGCGTGACACGGCGCTCCGGAGCGCCGCGGCCTCGGGCGAACTCACCGCCGCCCTCGTCCTGACTCGCGGCCAGGAGGAGGACGCGGTCATCGTGCGCAGCACGGCCCCGCGCAGCACGGGCACGTTCAGCGCGAAGTCGCCGTGGGGTTCGATGCTGCTCAGCGTCGAAGTCGCCGGCGCCTCGTCGAAGACGCTGGCGCGGGCGCGCTACGGCGTGCGGCGGAGCGACGCGCCGCAGGCGGTGATCCAGGTGTCCGACATCCTGCTCTACGAGCCGGTCGACAGCATGCCGGCCCGCGCCGAGGATGCGCTGTCCCGCATGCGCACCTCGGAACGGATCCCGGAAGGGTCGCGCGTGGGCCTCTTCTGGGAGGCGTACAACACCGAGGGCGCGTTCGGCGGCCTGGATGTGAACATCACCGTGGCGCCGGTGGACAGCGCCCGCGGCAGCTGGGTGACGCGCGGGCTGCGAGCGCTGCGGCGTGTGCGCGAGGCGCAGCCCGTGAGCGTTGGCATCCGGGACGCGGTGGTCCGCGGCGCAGCGGTGACCTCGCGCGCCATCGAGGTGGACCTGAGCGGGCTCGGCCCCGGCCGATACCAGCTGCAGCTCGAACTCAGCGCCGGCCCGGGCAACGTGGTGCGCGTCGAGCGGTCGATCACGATCGTGAGTCGGGAATCGTGAGTTGTGAGTTGTGAGTTGTGAGTTGTGAACGGAACGGAACGGACAGGTCAGGTTGGACCCCGCGCCCCTGCCCTGTACCCTCAACCCCAGTACCCTGAACCCCGAACCCTGTACCCTGCCCCATCTTCCATGCCCCCCCTCCTCCTCCTCGTTCCCGCTCTCGCCCTCCTCGCGCAGGCTCCCCAGTCGCCGGCGCAGGACACTCCGCCCTTCGAGCTCGACTCCGTGACGCTGGCGGGTTTCCGCTGGCGCAGCATCGGGCCGGCCAACATGCAGGGACGCGTCTCCGACGTCGTCGGCATCCCGTCGCCCTCCAAGACCCTGTTCGTCGCCGCGGCGGCCGGCGGGATCTGGAAGTCCACCAACAACGGCACGACCTGGCGTCCCGTGTTCGACAACGAGCGCGTCGTTTCCATGGGTGCGCTGGCCATCGCGCCGAGCGACACCATGCAGGTCTGGGCCGGAACGGGCGAGCAGAACTCGCGGAACTCGATCTCGCCGGGGGGCGGCGTCTACAAGTCCACCGACGGCGGCCTCACCTGGCGCCTCATGGGCCTGGAGCGCACCGAGGCCGTCGGGCGCATCGTGGTCCACCCGGCCAATCCCAACGTGGTCTACGTCGCTGCGTTAGGCGCCATCTGGCGCGCGAACCCGGAACGCGGGCTGTACAGGACGGAAGACGGCGGCCAGACCTGGCAACTGGTGAAGTTCATCTCCAACCGGGCCGGGTTCGTGGACGTCGCCCTCGACCCGTCCAATCCCGACGTGGTCTGGGCCAGCTCCTACGAACGGGTCCGCGGCCCGTACTTCCTCCGGTCCGGCGGCCCCGGGTCGGCCCTCTGGAAGTCCACCGACGCCGGTCGCACCTGGACCGAGGTGCAGGGCGGCGGGTTCCCGGCGACGACGAAGGGCCGCATCTCGATCGCCATCGCCCAGTCCAACCCCCGCGTCATGTACACCATGGTGGAGGCCGACTCGGGACGCGGCGAGCGCACGCTGCAGAGCGGCCTGTACCGCTCCGAAGACGGCGGCGCGACCTGGACCCGCACCAACAACTCCAACACGCGCCCGTTCTACTACTCGCAGGTGCGCGTCCACCCGAAGAACCCGGACCGGGTCTACTGGTCCTCGACGCCCGTCCTCGTCTCCAGCGACGGCGGCCGCACCCCCATCAACGCCACCGTCGGCCTCCACGTCGACCACCACGCCATGTGGATCGACCCGGTCGACCCCGACCGCATGGTGGTCGGCAACGACGGCGGCATCGGCATCTCCTTCGACCAGGGCGGCAGCTACGACTTCCCCAACACGTTCGCCCTCGGCCAGCCGTACAACGTCAGCTTCGACTACTCGGTCCCGTATCGCGTCTGCGGCGGTCTCCAGGACAACGGTTCCTGGTGCGGGCCCAGCCGGCGCCGCCAGGGCGCCATCACCAACGCCATGTGGGCCACCTTCAACGGCGGCGACGGGTTCGTCACCCAGCAGGACCCCACCGACCCGAACGTGATCTACGGCGAATCGCAGGGCGGGAACATCGTGCGCGCCAACCTCGCCACCGGCGAGCGCACCGCCCTCGTCCGGCCGCAATGGCGCCCGCGCTACGACCAGATCGAGGACTCGATCCTCATCGAGCGCGGCGATACCACGCGTCCGGAAACGCCCCAGCAGCGGCGCCGCATCGCCGACCTCCGCACCCGCCAGCGCGCCGACTCCGCCGCGCTCGCCCTCCGCTGGAACTGGAACACGCCGTTCTTCATCTCCTGGCACAACCCGCGCACGCTGTACTTCGGCGCCAATCGCGTCCTCAAGTCCACCAGGCGCGGCGACGACATGTTCCTCATCTCGCCCGAACTCACCTACGCCGACACGATGAAGATCCGCGTCTCGACACTCGCCACGGGCGGCATCACGCTCGACGCCACCGGCGCCGAAACCTACGGGACGATCGTGTCGCTCAACGAGTCGCCGCTCCGCGCCGGGATCCTCTACGCCGGCACCGACGACGGCCGCGTCTGGACCACGCGCAACGACGGCGGCGCCTGGGAAGAGCTCACGGGCCGCTTCCCGGGCCTCCCGGCCGGCACCTACGTGAGCCGGATCGAGCCCTCCTGGCGCGACTCGTCCGCGTTCTATGTGACGTTCGACAACCACCGGAACGGCGACTTCACGCCGTACGTGTACGCGACGAACGACGGCGGCCGCACCTTTCGCTCCATCGCCGCAAACCTCCCCACCGGCGGGCCGGACTTCGTCCACGTGATCCGCGAGGACCCCGCCAACCCCAACGTGCTCTTCGTCGGCACCGACGTCGGCGCCTACGTGTCGGTAAACCGGGGCCGCTCGTGGCAGCGCTTCATGACCGGACTCCCGACCGTTCCAGTGCACGATCTTCGAATCCACCCGCGGGACCGGGAGCTCATCGCCGCGACCCACGGCCGCTCGTTCTGGGTCGTGGACATCGCGGCCCTGCCGCAGCTGACGCCGGCCGTGCTGGCCGCCGACGCCCACCTCTTCGAGCCGCCGGTCGCGTGGCAGTATGCCGACATGCCGGTCGAAGGGCAGTCCCCCGGCCACCAGACCTTCGCCGCCCCGTCCCCACCGTACGGCGCCACCGTCACCTACCGGCTCGGCGCTCGTCAGGCGGGACTGCGGCTGGCCGTGGTCGACGCAACGGGGGACACCATCCAGACCATCAACGCCCCCGGCAATCCGGGCATCAACCGCGTGGCCTGGGCCTTCCAGGGACGCCCGGCCCCGCGCGCCGCGCTCAGCGCCGCGCAGAAGCGCGACTCGGCGCAACAGATGCAGCGGGTCCTGTTCGTCCTGGATTCGCTCCAGGCGGCCGGCACCAACCCGATGCTGGTGACCTTCGCCCGCAACCTCGCGACGACCGGCGATCTGCAGCCGCTGATCGCGATGTTCGGCGGCGGCGGCGGC